>CAWUXN010000114.1:0-8953 GCA_963926415.1 uncultured Loktanella sp. | reverse complement strand
TCATCCGCAGACTTATCCACATGTATCTTTTCAAAAATAGACTAAAATCCCGCGCAAAGTATTTTTTTTTTATCTATATTTTTCAATGTATTATGATGTTATTCTCTTTTATTTTTATACTAAATTCAAACTTGACTCACCCAAACTGCGTGACTTGCGCACATGGGCCGTTTATCCCATCCCCAAGTTAAGAACTTGTTCATGAACGTGAATTTTGTCCACTCTTCCAGGGGACACTTGCCGGGTTCAGGTCGCAAGGACACTTCGCCCCCAATATGAACCACAACTTGTCCAGGAGTTTTCCACATGCCTGACCCTCTGATCCTGGCCAGTTGCTCGGCTATCCGCGCCACGCTTTTGCGCAATGCCGGCGTTAGTTTTACGATTGCAACCCCGCGGGTAGACGAGGACGCGATGCGGGACGCTTTGCTGGCCGAAGGTGCTTCGGCCCGCGATATTGCCGATGCGCTGGCAGAGATGAAAGCGGCAAAGGTATCTGTCCGAAACCCTGGTTCGCTCGTCATCGGCTGCGATCAGGTTTTAGCACATGGTCAGACAGTTCTGTCAAAACCAACCACCGAGGACGATGCTATCGCTCAGCTCACTGTTCTGCGGGGCGGTGCGCATCAGCTTTTGTCGGCTGCGGTCATCTATGAAAACGGTCAGCCAATCTGGCGCCACGTCGGTGTGGTCCGCCTTTACATGCGCGATGTGAGTGACGACTATCTGCACGACTATGTCACCCGGAACTGGGAAGAGGTCCGCCATTGCGTTGGTACCTACCAGATAGAAGGCGAGGGGGTGCGGCTCTTTCATCGCATCGAGGGGGATTATTTCAATATCCTTGGCCTCCCGCTGCTAGAACTCTTGTCATATCTGACGTTGCGCGGAACATTGGCAGGATGATCTGTCCTGATGTCCCCCTCGCCGGTGTGATCGGAAACCCGATTGGCCACTCCCGCTCGCCCCTGATGCATAAGCATTGGCTGCGCCGCTACGATTTGCGCGGTGACTATGTTCCGCTGCATGTGGCAGAGGGTGATTTGGAAAGGGTCGTCCGGACCCTACCCCGCATGGGGTTCGTCGGTGCCAACGTTACCCTGCCGCACAAGACTGCCGTTCTGCAGATCGCTGATCACCTGTCCGATCGCGCCGTTTTGATCGGTGCTGCCAATACGCTGACTTTTCGCGATGATGGTAGCATTTTTGCAGACAATACAGACGGTTACGGTTTCATGGCCAATGTGCGTCAAGGGGCACCTGGTTGGGATCCAAAATCTGGCCCCGCGCTGGTGCTTGGGGCTGGCGGCGCTGCGCGGGCGATTATCGTCGCGCTAGCAGATGCTGGCGTGCCGCAAATCCTGCTTGCCAACCGTACGCGTGCCAAGGCCGAGGCGCTGAAATCTGACTTTGGCCAACGCATCCGGATCGTGGACTGGGTGCAGGTAGGCAATGTCGTTGAAGATGCGGCCATCATGATCAACACAACCTCGCTTGGAATGACCGGGCAGCCCGCTTTGCGCGTGCCGCTTGATAACTTGCAATCAGACACCGTCGTTACCGACATCGTATACTCCCCGCTGCAAACACCTCTGCTGCAAACTGCGGCGGCCATGGGCTGTGTGACCGTTGATGGCCTTGGTATGTTGCTGCATCAGGGAGTGCCCGGTTTTGAGCGTTGGTTTGGTAAACGGCCAGATGTCGACGACGCTTTACGGGCTGCCGTTCTGGCATGACCCATCTGCTGGGACTGACCGGGTCCATTGGTATGGGCAAAAGCACCACCGCCGCCATGTTCCGCGACGCGGGTTTCCCGGTCTGGGATGCGGACGCTGCGGTGCACCGGCTGTATGACGTTGGCGGCGGCGCGGTTGGACCCATTGGCGAAGTGTTTCCGGCGGCGGTCATCAACGGCGCGGTCTCCCGCCTTGTACTCAAAGACGCCTTGCAGGCCGATCCCGAAAATTTTCTAAAACTGGAAGCCATCGTTCATCCGCTGATCAAGGCGGACCGCGAGGCCTTTATCGCGGCGCAGACCAGCCCGCTGATTGTTCTGGATATTCCGCTTCTGTTCGAAACGGGTGCCGACGAATGGTTGGATTCGGTCCTTGTTGTGTCCGCCCCCGCCGATGTGCAGGCGGCGCGCGTTTTGGCGCGGCCAGGCATGATGCAGGACACCTTTGATATAATCCTAGCCCGCCAGATGTCTGACGCCGAAAAACGCGCCCGAGCCGATTTCGTGATCAAAACACTGTCACTAGACGCCACGCGCCGCGCAGTGCAAAACCTGATCTTCGATCTGACGGGGAAATAACATGCGTGAAATCGTTCTGGACACCGAAACCACCGGGTTTGAGCCTGGAGATGGCGACCGCATTGTCGAAATCGGCGCGGTCGAGTTGATGAATCACATGCCCACGGGCCGCACCTATCATCAATATATCAACCCGCAGCGATCCATGCCGCAGGGCGCATTCGAAGTGCACGGTTTGGGTGATGATTTTCTGCGCAATAAGCCTCTGTTTGCTTCCATAGCGCAGGATTTTCTTGATTTTATCGGAGGCGATTCCAAGCTCGTCATTCACAACGCTGCCTTTGATATGAAATTCCTGAACGCCGAATTGAGCTGGGTAAAAAAACCGCTGATCGCAATGGAACGCGCCCTTGATACGCTGGCGATTGCCCGCCGCCGGTTCCCAGGATCACCCGCATCACTGGACGCACTGTGCCGCCGGTTTGGTATCAACAACGATGCCCGCACCTTGCACGGCGCGCTGCTTGACAGTGAAATTCTGGCGGAAGTGTATCTGGAACTGATCGGCGGGCGCCAACCTGACTTTGTCTTGTCGGCCAAAAGCAGCAAATCCGATGCTGCAAATGCGAACACAGCATGGCGCGCTGCGCCGCGTGAAACGCCCCTGCCCTCGCGCCTGTGCGCCGAGGAAGCCGCCGCCCATGATGCTTTTGTGGCAAAACTGGGCGACTGCGCGTTGTGGAAAAGACTGGGCTAACGACTAGGCTTAGTTAACTGGCTTGTCAGCCTGCGCCTTTTTTTGCGCTTCGATCTGGGCGGCCAGCTTGGCACGATACAGCGCGACATAGTCGAACTGTTCCAGGTTCAACGACTGGAAACCGCCTTCGCGGGTCAGGTCGGCGACCAGCTTGCGGACGTATGGAAAAACCAGACGTGGGCATTCGATCATCAGATAAGGGCCCATCTGGTCCTCTGGCACTCCACCAATCTGGAACACACCGGCATAGTCCAGTTCAAGAACGAACAGCGTTTCGCCCTTTTCCTTGGTCTTGCTTGTGATGTTCAGCTTAGTGATGACTTCGTACTGGTCATCAGCGCCGCGCTTGCGGGCATCGACATCAACACGGGCCTGAATGTCAGGTGTCGCGTCGCCGGTGATGCCCTTTTGGGCCAGAATATTCTCGAACGACATATCGCGCACATACTGCGCGATGATCCGGTTCGTTACGACGGGCGGCTGTGCCGGCTTTTGCGGTGCTGCGTCTTGCGGTGTATCGGTATCGGCCATCTTTAGTCTCCTCAACTCTCGTTGCAGCATTACATATCAGCCAGCCGCAGGTTGCTCAATGCCGTGTCCAGCCAGATGCTCCCTGGGTCGGACGTTTCTCAGAATCAACGGCTTCAAACTCACCGTCAATGACCCGGTCATCAGGTCCCTGCGAACGTGACCCCGGCTGATCTTGCGGGCCCATTTCAAACTGGGCGAACCGCACGCGCGATTTGATCGCCCGGAAAGCCCGCGCGCGAACACCCGGCACCAACAGCCCAAAACCGCAGGCATCCGTAAAAAATCCCGGCGTGAGTAAAAGTGCGCCGGCAAACAGGATCATCGCGCCATTCGCGAGCGGCTCTGCCGGGTCTTGCAGGGTTGAAAAGGATTGCCGCAACCGGCCCAATTCGGCTGCACCTTGCGTCCGGACCAGCCAAGATCCCAGAACGGCAGTGCCCAACACGATTAGCAGGGTCGGCCAGAGCCCGATTAGGCCGCCAACCTGAATAAACAACGCGATTTCGATCAGCGGAATAGCGATAAACGCCAGAAGCAGTCGCATTTTTGGGTCCTTTGGTCACGGTAGTAGGCGCATAGGTGGACTTGGCCTACTGTGACACCTACATAGGAAAGATAATCGACGGTTTCCAGCCGGCCCGAAAGAGGATCATATGAACGCACCGATCATCCAGCTGCTTGTCCTTGCAGGCATTGCCCTTTTCCTGATCCTACGGTTGCGCGGTGTGCTTGGCACGCGAGAAGGGTTCGAAAAGCCGAAAGTCCCCCTGGATCAAGCTAAATCCGATACGCGGCGCCGTGATTTCGAGGTGATCGAAGGCGGTCCTGATCGCGACATCACCGACCATGCCGCTGACGGCAGCGATACGGCGCAGGCCCTTACTGCGATGAAGCGTATTGATCCGTCGTTCAACGTCACGCAGTTTCTGACGGGTGGCCGCTCTGCCTATGAAATGATCCTGATGGCGTTTGAACAAGGCGATCTAGATGAGGTTAAGAATTTTATCTCTCCTGAGGTGTATGACGCCTTTGAATCCGTTGTGCATCAGCGCGCCGATCAGGGGCTGACCGTCAAGGCAACCTTTATTGGCATCAGCGATCTTGCCTTGAAAGAGGCGACATTCGATCTGCAGACCAAAGAGGCAGAGCTGACCGTTCGCTTTGCTGCTGAAATGACTTGGGTCGTACGCGATCATGGAGGCGATATCGTCGACGGCGACGCGAACGCGATCAAGCGTCAAAAGGACGTTTGGACCTTCGCCCGCGTGATGGACAGCAATGATCCGAACTGGCGGCTTGTTGCCACCGGCGAATGATCGCAGGGCTGGCGCGGACGGCCCTTGTGGCCCTTGGCATGACGGGGGCCGCCATGGCTGAACCTAGCTATACGTTTCTAACCTTCGACGATCTGGACGGTTGGGCTGATGACGATCACGCCGCTGCGCTGGATGTCTTTACTCAGACTTGCGGCGACATTGCGCGGCCCGACTGGGCGCAGCTGTGCGCTGTCGCCAAGGACAGCCCCGCCGCCCGCGACTTTTTCGAGACATTCTTTCAGCCTGTCCTGATCGAAGATGGCGAGCCGATGCTTTTCACCGGCTATTACGAGCCTGAAATCCCCGGCAGCCTGACTCCTGATAATATATACCGTTTTCCCATCTATCGTCTGCCGGACGACGGCACCGAAGGCACCTATAGCCGGCGGGAAATCGAAGAAAACCTGCCCTACGCCGATCGCGGCATGGAAATAGCATGGCTTGCCGACTCGGTTGATCTGTTCTTTTTGCAGGTTCAGGGCTCTGGCCGGATACGCCTGCCCGAGGGCCGTCTTATGCGCGTTGGCTATGCGGGCAAGAACGGCCGCAACTATACCTCTGTCGGGCGCGCTTTGGTAGATCGCGGTGTTTATACGTTGGATCAGGTGTCGTCCCCGGTTATCCGCCAATGGGTGCAGGACAATCCAGCAGATGGTCAGGCCCTGCTTTGGCTCAATGATTCCTACGTCTTTTTCCGCATCATTGACGAAGTACCCGTCGAAAAAGGGCCGCTTGGCGCGATGAACCGGTCAATCACACCGATGCGCAGCATTGCAGTGGACCCTGCAATTACCCTGTTGGGTGCGCCCGTCTGGATCGAAAAAAAGGGCGTCGATCCCCTGCGCCGTCTGATGGTTGCGCAGGACACTGGCTCTGCCATCAAGGGTGCGCAGCGCGCTGATGTATACTATGGCACCGGCGACGCGGCAGGCGCAGCCGCTGGTGCTGTCAAGGATCAGGGCCGCATGGTTGTGCTGATGCCGATCTCCTATGCGCTGACCAAAGTCACAGACCCGCTGGATTACTGATGCGACGGCCGCGGCACCTTTCGCCTGATGATAAGGCTGTCTGGGATCACGTCCGACAGCAAGTCAAACCGTTGCATCCAACGGTGCGGGCTGATCCGGTCGTGAAACGGGAGCCTGCTGCAAAAAAGATGGTGCCGCGCCCGCCCGTCGCAGCCTTCAGTGTCGGGGCCAAGGCCGATGTCACCCGCCCTCACGACATTCTGCCACCCCTACGCGAGCGTCTGCGCAGCGCGCCGGTGACCATGGATGCCAAGAATTTCCTCCGCATGAAGGCGGGCAAGTTGAAACCAGAAGGCCGGTTGGACCTGCATGGGATGTATCAGGACGAGGCCTATCCAGAGTTGATCAGCTTTATCCTGAACGCGCAGGCGGCGGGTAAGCGTCTGGTGCTGGTCATCACCGGCAAAGGCCGCCTCGACGACGGCTGGGGTCCTGAAGGACGCGGCGTGCTGCGCCGTTATGTGCCGCAATGGCTGAAATTACAGCCCTTGGCACCTGCGGTGTTAGAAGTGCGCCCCGCCCATCTGAAACACGGCGGCGACGGTGCTTATTACGTCTATCTACGCCGCCGAAAGTGACTTTTGAGCGCCTGTGACGCCGATGGTCGCAACCAATGCAGCGAACACGAAATAGACCGAGTAACCCCACATCTGCTGTGGAAAATCAATGCCTTGGTCAATTAGAAACCCCGATATGCCCGGCCCGATAGCAGAGCCAAAGACCATGATCCCAGCCGCAGCGGCCTTGATTGATCCGATGTGCTGGGTGCCGAAAAATTCGGCCCAGAATGCTGCTGGCAGGGTCGATTGCATTCCCTGCCCCACGCCCAATACCAGCAAGGCGATACCAGCGGCGAACAGGCTGCCCGCCCCGGCCATTAGGGCAAAGCCAACCGCGAATGGTAGCATATAGAACGGCACTAACCGCGCTGTTCCGATCCGGTCCAAACCCCAACCCGTCGCAAAGGTCGCGGCAATGATGACGCCGGTATAGATCGGAAACAGGGCGACAAAGCCCGCCAGTGGCCAGCCCTTGATTGCCGTCATATGAACCTGCTGGAAAAACAGCGCAGTCCCCCACGCAGGCGGACCCAGCAGCGCAGGAACCATTAGCCAAAACAGTGGGTGGCGCAGCACCTGCCCCCGCGTCCAATGCAGCCCGTTCATGCCAGCGGCCTGTTCATCCTTGGCCATGCTTTGCGGCGTGCGTTCCTGCCGCAACAGCGCCGTCATCAGCGGCACCGTCAGCAACACGATTCCTCCTGCGACAACCCACAGTGTCCGCCAATGCCACGTCATCATCAGTGCGACAAAAATAACTGGCAATACCGCCTGTCCAACGGCAAAGCCCATCGACGCGATCGACAGCGCCTTGCCGCGCGATGCGACGAACCAGCGGGCCATGGCGACGACGGCCAGATGCGATGACATGCCCTGCCCGAACAGACGGAGGAAAAAAATCGTCAGCACCAGCAGTGCTGCATTCGGCACAGCCGCCATGAACAAACACGCTGCTGCCAGGGCCAGCAGTACCAATGTGCCAAGCGCGCGCACGCGAAACCGATCCACTAAAGTGCCTGCCCAGACCATTGTGATGGCCGAGGCGGTGGTGCCAAGCGTATAAATTCCGCCCCATTGTCCGTTACTTAGGCCGAAATCGGCCATGATCTGCCCGGCAAAAAGCGAAATAAAGAACGTCTGCCCATAGGACGACGTGACGGTCAGGGTGAAACCAGCCAGCAGGAACAGCCAGTTGGCGCGAACAAAATGTATGAAGCTCATACGACTTGTTCGCGCCGACTGGCGGGAAAGAAAACCCCTAAAGAACGTAGCGGGACAGGTCTGTGGATCGAGCCATCGCGCCGACATGCTTTTCAACAAAGGCTGCGTCGATCACGATCTCTTCGCCGCCACGGTCCGGCGCGGTAAAGGACAGATCCTCGAACACTCGCTCGATCACCGTATACAAACGTCGCGCACCGATATTTTCGACGCTCTCGTTCACCTCTGCAGCGATTTTCGCCAGTTCCGCGATCCCGTCGGCAGAGAATGTCACGGTCACGTCTTCTGTCTTCATCAGTGCAGAATACTGCAATGTCAGTGCGTTATCAGTTTCCGTGAGGATACGGACAAAGTCCTCTTCGGTGAGGGCGCGCAGTTCAACCCGGATCGGCAGACGGCCCTGCAATTCAGGCAGTAGGTCAGACGGTTTGGCAACGTGGAAGGCGCCGGACGCGATGAACAGGATATGGTCGGTCTTGATCGGGCCATGCTTGGTGCTGACGGTGGTGCCCTCGATCAGCGGCAGCAGATCGCGCTGCACGCCTTCGCGCGATACATCGGCACCGCGCGCATCGGATTTGGCACAGACTTTGTCTATCTCGTCCAGAAAGACGATGCCAGATTGCTCGACCGCTTCCAGCGCCGCCTTTGTGACGCTTTCGTCGTCCAGCAGCTTGTCAGCTTCGTCCGCAATCAGTGCCTCATAGCTATCAGCGACGGTCATCCGCTTTTTTACAGTGCGTCCGCCGGACATTTTACCGAACATATCGGCGATGTTCATCATGCCGGGTTGCTGCCCCGGAATTTCAAATCCACCCATGGGGTTAGACGTATCGGTCAGCTCCAACTCGATCACGGTGTCGTCCAGCAACCCATCTTTCAGCTTTTTTCGAAACAGATCACGAGTGCCTTCGCGGGCGTCTTTGCCGGCGACGGCGGTGACAACGCGTTCCATCGCGGCATCGACCGCCCTGGCCTTAACGTCTTCGCGCATCCAGGTGCGGGTTTCCACGATGGCGCTTTCCATCAGGTCACGGATGATCTGCTCGACATCGCGGCCAACATAGCCGACCTCGGTGAACTTGGTGGCTTCCACTTTCAGGAACGGCGCCTTCGCGAGGCGGGCGAGGCGGCGGGAAATCTCGGTCTTGCCGACGCCCGTTGGTCCGAGGAAGAGGAAGGACCCGGTCGGACGATTCGGATCCGAGATCCCGGCGCGCGCCCGGCGAACGGCATCGCTGACCTCGCGCACGGCCTCCTACTGCCCGACCACCCGGCGCCCGAGG
>CAWUXN010000113.1:0-3278 GCA_963926415.1 uncultured Loktanella sp. | reverse complement strand
GCAGCGAACGCAGCCGGGCGGTCAAACTGCAGCTGGAAGAGGATCGCCTGATCCTGTCCGTCAACGCCCCTGATTCGGGCGCGGCAGAGGAAGAGTTAGCCGTCGCCTATTCCGACGAGCCTCTAGAAATTGGCTTCAACGCTAAATACCTGCTGGAAATCGCAAATCAGGTGGACCGCGAAAACGCTGTTTTCATGTTCAACGGCTCTGGCGACCCGACCCTGATGCGCGAAGGCAATGACATGTCCGCCGTCTATGTCGTTATGCCGATGCGGGTCTAAGATTTCGGCTTCTGCGAAGCCGAAGCCTCCGGCTGAGGTGTTTTTGACCAGAAGAAAGGATGACCCGCGATGACTGGCTTGCGGGTCACCCGGCTGCAATTGTCGCATTTTCGCTCGCATAAGGGAGCAGAGGTCGCGGCAGATTCGCGACCTATCGCCATTTTTGGCCCTAATGGCGCGGGTAAGACTAACTTGCTGGAAGCGGTGTCCTTGCTTTCACCAGGGCGCGGGCTGCGCCGCGCTGGGGCAGAAGACCTTGTTCGGCGACCAGAGGCGCTGGGGTGGCGCATCTTTGCAGATGTGACCGCCGGACGCCAAAGACATGAGGTCGTGACCGGCGCAGAGGCCGGCCAATCGCGCAGCGTGCAACTGGACGGCAAGACCGTGACGCAGACCGCATTGGCGAATGTGTTGCGCGTGCTGTGGCTTGTGCCTGCGATGGACCGTCTGTGGATCGAAGGGGCAGAAGGGCGCCGAAGGTTTTTGGACCGCGCCACACTGAGTTTCGTGCCAAGTCATGCCGAGGCGGCATTGCGCTATGACAAGGCGATGCGAGAGCGGAATCGCCTACTTAAGGACATGGTTCGCGACTCGCATTGGTATGCTGCCCTCGAGGGGCGCATGGCCGAGGCGGGTGCTCAGGTGCAGGCCAACCGCGCTGCAACTGTGACCGCACTGATGGCGGCGCAACAGGATGCCGCGACAGCCTTTCCGACCGCCGCCCTGTCGCTCATCGAAGGCGGCGACGATGCGCAGGGGCAGGATGCATTGCGCGACGCTTTGGCCGCCGGGCGCGCCCGTGATTTGGCCGCTGGCCGCGCACTTGTCGGCCCGCATCGCAGCGATCTGGACGCCGTGTTTGCTGACAAGGGCATCGCAGCGCGCGATTGTTCGACAGGAGAGCAAAAGGCACTGCTGATCAGCCTGATTCTTGCCAACGCCCGCGCCCTTATCGCGCAAACTGGGCAACCCCCTGTTTTGCTTCTGGACGAGGTCGCCGCGCATCTAGACGCTGCCCGCCGCGCCGCGCTGTATGATGAAATCTGCGCCCTTGGGGCGCAGGCCTGGATGACCGGGACAGAGGCGCAGTTGTTCGAGGCTTTGGGCGACCGAGGCCAATATCTGTATGTGACTGAAACAGAGGGCGCATCCGCCGTGACAGAAGCGACGCCATGACCATCACTGCCACTGATATTGCGCTTTATGCCGCCGCCCTTTTTGCTCTGTTCTTGACGCCCGGCCCTGTCTGGGTGGCGCTGATTGCGCGCACCCTGTCGGGCGGCTTTGGCGCGGCATGGCCGCTGGCGCTGGGCGTCGTCGTGGGGGATGTGTTGTGGCCGCTGCTGGCGATCCTTGGGGTGACGTGGATCGTGTCGGTCTATGGCGACTTTATGGTGATCCTGCGCTGGGTCGCCTGCGCCATCTTCATCCTCATGGGCTTTCTGATCATCCGAAACGCCGACCGCAGCATCGGGTCCGACAGCCGCCTGACACGCCCCGGCAAGTGGGCGGGATTTTTGGCGGGCGTTGCTGTCATCTTGGGCAACCCCAAGGCGATCCTGTTCTACATGGGCGTGCTACCCGGCTTCTTTGACTTGACCCAACTAACACGCCCTGACATCGCCGCGATCTGCTTTTTGTCGCTGATCGTGCCGCTGATGGGCAACCTGATCCTGGCTTATTTTTTTGGCCGCGCGCGGGCGCTTTTGCGATCTCCTGCCGCAGTGCGCCGTACCAACCAAATTGCGGGCGGTCTGCTGATCGCGGTTGGCTGTATCATCCCCCTTGTCTGACACAAAATATGGGGGTTCGTGCGTGACATAGGGGCCGGAAATGACTATATTTTCCTGGTAAGAAGAAGGAAATTCCCGCATGTCCGACGATACCGCCGAAAATGCCGCCTACGGCGCTGATTCCATCAAGGTTTTGAAGGGGTTGGAGGCCGTTCGCAAACGGCCCGGCATGTATATCGGCGACACCGACGACGGCTCTGGCCTGCACCACATGGTGTATGAGGTCGTGGATAACGGCATTGACGAGGCACTAGCCGGTCACGCCGACCACGTCAGCGTGAAAATTCATGCCGATGGCAGCGTGTCCGTTGGCGATAACGGGCGCGGTATCCCCGTCGACATGCACAAAGAAGAAGGCGTTTCCGCAGCAGAGGTCATCATGACCCAGCTGCACGCTGGCGGCAAATTCGACAGCAATTCCTACAAGGTTTCGGGTGGTCTGCATGGCGTCGGCGTATCCGTTGTGAACGCGCTGTCCGACTATCTTGAGCTGCGGATCTGGCGTAACGGTAAGGAGCACTATGCCCGGTTCGAAGGTGGTTATACGACTGAATCCCTGCGCGTGGTCGGCGATGCGAATGGCCGTAAAGGTACCGAAGTTCGCTTCCTCGCCAGCTTGTCCACGTTCAGCAACCGCGATTTCGACTTTCATACGCTGGAAAAGCGCCTGCGCGAGCTGGCGTTCCTGAACTCTGGCGTCCGTATCATTCTGGAAGACGAACGCCCCGCAGAACCCCTGCGGTCAGAGCTGTTCTATGAGGGCGGCGTAAGGGAGTTCGTGAAATACCTCGACCGGTCGAAGTCCTCGATCTTGCCAGAGCCGATCTATGTGCGCGGCGAGCGGGACGATATCGGCATCGAGGTCGCGATGTGGTGGAACGACAGCTACAACGAAATGGTGCTGCCGTTTACCAATAACATCCCGCAGCGCGACGGCGGCTCGCACATGGCCGGATTCCGCGCTGCGCTGACCCGGACGATCAACAACTACGCCCAATCCAGCGGGATCGCGAAAAAGGAAAAGGTGTCCTTTACCGGCGACGACGCCCGCGAGGGTCTGACCTGCGTGCTCTCGGTTAAAGTGCCTGATCCGAAATTCTCCAGCCAGACCAAGGACAAGCTGGTGTCTTCCGAGGTTCGCCCGGCGGTTGAAAACCTGGTCGGCGAAAAGCTGGCGGAGTGGTTCGAGGAGAACCCGAGCATT
>CAWUXN010000112.1:0-10926 GCA_963926415.1 uncultured Loktanella sp. | reverse complement strand
CCACAATCTCGCTCAGCCGGTCGACGCTGCCGGTTTCAATCGCTTCACGCACCGTCTGGCTTTGCACTGGCGTGCCGAGTTGCATCGCCAAAATCAGGGGCAGAGTGGCTTTGCCGTCGCGCAGGTCATCGCCCAGCTGCTTGCGCCGCCAGCGATTGCGCAGTGCCACCGCGACGGCACGCTTCGCGTCGCCTTGGCCGATGATGTAGCGGTCCAGTTCGGACACGATTTCGCGGGGGGTCAGGTCTGTCATGATCAGTCCTTTGTTAGATGAGTGGGCGGCAATCGGTCAAAGGGCAAGACCCCCGCCAATGGCCGCAAAAGGGTGGCGCGAATGGGTTGCCAGAACGCGCCAAGGGTCAAAAAGGCGATGCCAAGAAGCAGGATCGGAGTAGCTGCATGGCCGGGGTCGAACACTGTCAGCGAAAGCGTCACAATATATCCGATCGCCGCGATCAGGAAAGATCGGCGATCGATGATGATGGCGACGGCGGCAAAGAACGCCAGCACCGCCAGCAGGATCAGGTTGGCCGCCGCGCTATCACGATCCAGCAGCGACATCGCTACGGTGTTCACCAGCGCTGGGGCCGCCACAAGGTGCAGCCAAAAGCCGTTGGCTGACCGGCGCGTTACGCGGTGCGGGTCCGACATGTCAAACCACATCGCAACGGCAAAGACCGCTAGGCCGACCAACAGGGTGATCCACGCGAATGGCCCGCTTGCCGACAGCTTGAACATCTCGACCAACGTCGCGGGTGTCCCGCGCGCGATCGAGGCGAACAGGATCGCGATGCCAAAGACACCGATGGCAACAACAGCCAACGCAAAGGGCACGCGAAAGCGCGCCCAATAGATCAACAGCGCCAGCGTGGCGCAGATGGCGGGCCATGGCAGGCTGCTGAAATCACGCTGCGCCACCATAAAGGGTTCGGCAAAATGCGCGCCAAAAGTGCCAAGTGCGGTGATCGCAAAGAAGATGCACAGCGCGATCGCTGGGGCCACCATGCGGCGGCGGCGCACAAAATACTCCGACAACCCCCATATCAGCGCGGCGGTCAATGCACCGACCAGCAGGACGTTGCTTGATTCTTGCGCCAGAAAAATGCGAAGGCTCGCAGCCCAGCCCGCCGCTAGAATGCAAAGGCCGACGACGATGAAAATCTCGTTGAAGCCTTTGAAAAGCTCGAACGGCTCGTCAATCTGACGCAGATCAGACCGCGCAGTCAGCCGGTTTTGCGCCAAAGTTGACAGTGATACGGCTTGCGCCTCTGTAATGACCCCGGCGGCAGTCGCGGCACGCAGGTCGTCGCGGTCGATCATGCTGGGATCGTTTCCACTGTCAGCTTGCCATTGGTGTAAACGCAGATGTCAGACGCAATCGCCATCGCCTTGCGGGCAATCGCCTCAGCGTCCAAATCACTGTCCATCAGCGCACGCGCGGCGGCGAGCGCATAGTTGCCGCCCGATCCAATGGCGGCTACGTCGTGTTCCGGCTCCAGCACATCGCCAGCACCGGTGATGACATAAAGCTCGCGCCCATCGCTGACAATCAGCATCGCTTCCAGCTTTTGCAGGTATTTATCCGTGCGCCAGTCCTTGGCCAGTTCCACGCTGGCACGCTGTAATTGTCCGGGCGTCGCCTCCAGCTTTTTTTCCAGACGTTCCAGCAGTGAAAAGGCGTCGGCGGTAGATCCGGCAAAGCCGACGATCACGTCGTTGCCTTTGACAGTCAGACGCCGCACCTTGCGGGCGGTGCCCTTGATCACAGTCTGACCCAGACTGACCTGTCCGTCGCCTGCAATGACGATCTTGCCGCCCTTGCGCACACCGATGATCGTGGTCCCGTGCCAGCCGGGGAAGTCTTCGCGGCTCATGGGAACCTCCTTGTGCCTTGTTCAAAGGGTATATGGACGCCGCAACGGCATGGGACAAGGTCACACCCTGATCGGGCATTGCTCGCGATCATGCTGCACCCTAGCGTCGGTGGCGTGGATGAACCGGGTGATGTCACATGCCATCTGGATCTCGGCCTGCCGCGCGTCATAGGAACGGCCGGGATATGCGCTGTTTCACATGGGCGATCCAAATCATCCGCGTGCGCTGATGCTGCGGCGGTCGTATTTCTATCCCTTTTGGCATATCGAAACCTCGGCGCGGCGCTGGGAATGGACCATCGCACTGATCTCCATCAAGCTGCAAGAGGTAGACTAGGATGAAGCCCAGCGCTTTTTCGGGTTCTGGCGCAAACGTCTGTTTCCGCATGCGAGCAATACGCCCGTCGCCAATCGCCCGATCTATATGCCGCTGCAGGGCATGATTCGGCAGTACCGGTCGTTTCAGACCGGCAGCCCCGTCAACATGATCTCCCGCACGGCAGAGCGTTTTGCGAACAATGACATCATCGTGACTCTGCATCCCGGGGAAACCTATGACGACGCTGACTACGGGGCATTGCAAAAACTGGTGCAGCACCACCCAAGTGTCGCCCTTAGCGATCAGGATATGGTCACCTGCCTTAACGCCAGCCAGATGGTTGTGACCGAAAATTCAAGCGTCGCGCTGGCTGGTTTCTTCTTTCGCAAGCTGGCGGTGTTGTTCGCGCAGATCGACTTTCACCACATCGCGTGCAACGTGCCCAAAAACGGAGAGGATCGCGCTTTCGCCACACGGCGCAATGCGGGCGGGTTCGAGGTCTATATGTGGTGGTTTTTGCAGTACATGTCGATCAACGCAGGCCGGCCAGCGGATGAGGTGACGGGCAAGATCGCGGCAGTGCTGCGCGGTCACGGGTGGCCGGTTTAAGAAAAGCAGCGCAATAAAAAAGGGCGCCCTGATGGGACGCCCTTTAAAGTAATTGGATAAGGCGATTAGATTGCGCTTTCGATCCAGCCTTTGATCGATGCTTTGGGTGCAGCGCCGGCCTTGTTTGACACGACTTCACCGTTCTTGAACACGAACAGCGCCGGAATACCGCGCACGCCCATCTGAGCGGGGGAGTTCGGGTTCTCGTCAACGTTCACTTTGACGATCTTGATCTTGCCAGCCATCTCTTCCGAGAGTTCTTCCAGTGCCGGGCCGATCTGCTTGCAGGGGCCGCACCATTCGGCCCAAAAGTCGACGACGACAGGAATGTCGGACTGGCGCACTTCGGCGTCAAAGGTGGCATCGGTGACGGCAATGGTAGCCATGGGGCTTCTCCAATTGGATGAATGTATCAGGGGCAGAACCTATGAACGAGGCTTAGGAAGGTCAAGGCTGGACCCGGGCCAGCGCGGCGGTAGTCAGGGCAGGGGGCAGATCCATTAGTTCGGCATCGCGGGTCCAAAGAATGGCCGTCTTGATCACGCGATCCGGATAGATCTGCGTTAGTGCGGCAGCATAAGCCCCCATCTGCCGCAGCAACCCTTCGGGCACTTGATCGGGGCCGGTTGGGGTGTTGCGGTTGGTCTTGAAATCGATGGCCGTGACCGTGTCGGAGGTGATGATCAGCCGGTCGATACTGCCGTGCATCCGGCCAAGGCCGGGCAAATCGGCGGTCACGTCTACCTCTGCCAAGGTGCCCTGCGCATACATCGCGGTCAGATGTGGCGCGTTGATCAGGGTCAATGCAGCGTCAATGACATCATCGGTCGGGACCGTGTCCGCATCGGGATAGGCCGCAATCAGGCGCCGGGCGACGGTGCGGCGCTGATCGGCTGGCAGGGCGGGTAGGTGTTCCAACAGCAAGTGCATTAGGCTGCCACGCAGCAGCGCATCGGCGTCACCGTCATTGAAATCGCCGGGCAGCGTTTTATCACCACGCAAGTCCGATGGCGAAAGTGTGGTCGGCCGCGCGGCTTCGGGCAGCGGCTCTAAAGCCTCTGCTGTGCGGCGCGCAACCGGGCCTGTTTCGCTCGGCAATACTGGCCCGGTGTCCCAATTTCCATGCTCGACCCGCTGCACCGTCAGATCGCCAGCCAAGGCATCGAACGCCCCAGCATGGCCGAGCCCGTCCATCACGATATTGTGCCACGACGTGCCGGATTTAGTAGTCTCGCCGGCCGCGCCGACGATCAGCCAGCTTTCGGCGCGGGTCATCGCAACATATAACAACCGCAGCCGTTCGCGGGCTTGCGCATCGGCAATGTCATCGACGCGGCCAGCTATCGCGGCTGGCATATGCGCCTTGGCTGATTTCCATAGGGGAACATCGCCGGGCAAGACCTGCGATTTCACGTCGTTCTTACGCTCTGCCGTGTCGGGCAGGATCACGATGGGCGATTCAAGACCCTTTGCCCCGTGCACCGTCATCACCCGGATCTGATCACCCTGAGCGTCGATCTGGCGTTTCACGGTCAGATCGTCCGTATCCATCCATGTCAGAAAACCGGTCAGGCTGGGCGTATTGTCAGATTCATAGGCTAGAGCCTGCGCCAGAAGCGCATCGATGCCATCCTCTGCCTCTGCCCCCAGCCGCGCCAGAAGGGCCTGACGCTTGCCATGCCGCACCAGAATGCGGGCAATCAGGTCATAGGGGCGAATGTAATCTGCATGCTCTAGCAGGTCGAGCAGGACGGCTTTGGTATCGTCAAACCCCTCCGCCTTGCGCAGCGCGGTCCACAGATAGCCCATTTGCGGGCGATGGTGCGCCAGCGTGAATAGGTCCTGCTCGCTCCACCCGAACAGCGGGGACCGCAGGGCAGAAGCAAGCGACAGGTCATCCTCTGGCAGCGCCAAAAAGCGGAGCAGGGCGGCAATATCCTTGACGGCAAGCTCGCCGCCGACGCGCAGCACATCTGCGCCGGCGATGGGCAGACCCGCTTGTTTGCAGGCGCGGATCAATTCAGGGAACAGCTGGGTTTGCCGGCCCTGCACAAGAATCAGGATATCGCCCGCCCGCACGGGACGCCGGGCATAGCCGTCGATATCGCGCACGGGCAGTGTTTCGTGATGGATCATGCGCTTGATCTGCGCGGCAACCCGGTCGGCCATCTGCACATGGTGATGATCGGCGCTGACCTCGTCCACGGGCTTCAGCCAATCGTCATCGGGGTCGTCTTCTGCCTTTTCGGGGCTGATCACCGGCCACAGATCGACGCGCCCCGGCATGTCCGTGTTAAAGGCGATATGCTGTGACACGTCACCCAGCCCGGCCGCCCGTTCGCCCACAAACGTCTCGTCCACAACGCGCAGGATCGCGGCAGAGGACCGGAACGAATGCGCCAGCGTGCGGGTCTGCAGCGGGTCTTCGATTTGGCGCAGTGCGGTATCGAAATAATCGCGCATCCGGTCGAACTCTGCCGGGTCGGCACCTTGGAACGAATAGATCGACTGCTTTTTGTCGCCCACCACGAACACCGTGCGCCGCGTATCCCGCGCTCCTTCGCCGCTAACGAATTCGCGCGTTAGATGCTGCACGACTGCCCACTGCCCAGGGGAAGTATCCTGCGCCTCGTCCACCAGCAGGTGGTCAATGCCGCCGTCCAGCCGGAACAGCACCCAGGCGGCCACGGCCTTGTCCGTCAGCAAATCGCGGGCCTTGCCGATCAGGTCGTCGAAATCGAGGACACCTAGCGCCGTCTTGCGCGCGCCGTAATCGCGCACAAAAACATGGGCTAAATCGTGGAGGGCAGCGCTACGGTCAAAGGCCATCAGCGCTTGGCGATCTTCGCGCAGCGCGGCGATAGTTTCCATCAGGCCGCCCAGCGCATCGGTCATTTCAAGATGGGCGGTGCGCACGCCTTTGGTCGGAAAGGTTTCCGTCTTGGCCCCGAACGGGTTTTTCGTCTTTTCCCCGAACAGAAAAACGTCTTCGAGGATCATCAGGTCCGTCACGCCGGGGGCGGCGGTGTTCACGGCCTCCAGCTTGTCGGCGGCCTTGTTGTCCATCGACCCGCCGGTGCGGCAGGCGGCAATCAGGTCGCGAACAATCTCTGCCGTGTCGGCATCAAAGACTTGCGCCAGCAGGGTTGTCATCGTTTGACCCAGCGCGATCCCAAGGATACTGCGCAACGCGTCCCGGTCGCAAGGTGCGGCAAAATCCGACGCGCGGCCAGCGAGTTCGCGGATCAGCTTGTCCAGATCGCCGCCGCCGAAATGGCGCAGGACATCTGCCAATAGGTGAGCCTGTGGTCCCAAGGCAATACCGTCCAGCACAGCGCCGCGCATCAGGGCGGCGGTGCGATCCTCGATTTCCTTAAAATTGGGGCTGACTCCGGCCTCGAGTGGGAAACGGCGCAGGATGCTGGCACAGAACGAATGGATCGTCTGGATTTTCAGCCCGCCGGGCGTTTCGATTGCGCGGGCGAACAGGCACCGCGCCGCGGCCAGCTTGTCTGGCACGATCACACCATCCACGCCCAGCGCCGCCAGATCACCACGCAGCGCCTTGTCATCCAGCATCGCCCAGCCGCCAAGGCGCTTGAACAGGCGGTTTTGCATCTCTGCGGCGGCAGCTTTGGTATAGGTCAGGCACAGTATATTCTGGGGCGACACGTCTTCAAGCAGCAACCGTGCCACACGATCGGTCAGCACGCGGGTCTTGC
The DNA here is from genome assembly GCA_963926415.1 of uncultured Loktanella sp. Taxonomy (GTDB): domain Bacteria; phylum Pseudomonadota; class Alphaproteobacteria; order Rhodobacterales; family Rhodobacteraceae; genus Loktanella. The sequence continues at coordinate 4,402 of CAWUXN010000112.1, read as the reverse complement.
CCGATCCGGCGTTAGCTGACAGCCACGTCGACAGGGTCGGATTGGCGGCGGTGACCTGATTTTGGGTGGCGTCGTCGCGGATCATGTCAGCAATACTTTCATTGCCGCATCCGCATCTGTCCATTCGCCATAGCGCGACAGATGGTCGTAATAGCTGTCATATGTCGTTGTCGCCGGGGCCCGGCGGGCGACATAGCCCCAGTCCGCTTGCCGCGTCATCGTCAAAAACGTCACCAGCTCTGACCAGACCTTGGCCGGGGGATGATCGTCCAGCGGTGCCGGCACCGTTTTCATCGCCCTATTGAACCCAAGGAACGCCGCAGCCGCCACGTTGCGCGTGCCAATAGCAGCAAAGGCACCGCGTTCGACCATGGCCGCCTCGAGCAGCAGCTGTTTATCAAAACGGGCTTGCTGTTTTTCCGTGGGGATCGCGCCGGTCTTGTAGTCATAAATCAGAGCAGCGCCGCTGGCGGTTTCGTCCATTCGGTCAGCCTTGCAGGTCAGGCGCATATCTGGGCCAGGCACGATGATCTCTCCCCAAGCCTCTAGTGCGAGGAGTTGACCTGCTTGCTGCCGCTGCGCCTCGTCAGCCAGAAAACCTGGGGCGATGGATTGCAGTTGCGTCATCCATTGCAACCGCACGGTCGGCCAAGGGCATTCAACTGCCAATACTTCGCGGGCGACCCCCATAAACTGATCCCATGCACCGGGCGCGGTGGCATCCGGGCGCTGGGCAATGAACTTTTCCAAGATCTCGTGAAAGATCGTCCCCTTCATCGGTGCATCAGCGTCAGCCAGCAGCGGATCAAGGGCCCGCAGGCGCAGCACCTTTTGCGCGTAGATCGCAAAGGGGTCACGATACAGCGTCTTGATCTGCGTGACCGAGATATCTTTGGGTCGCGCTGCAACAGGCGGGCAGGGGGCTGGGCGCGTGGCGCGTGGTACGTCAAAGGCTGGGGCAGATAAGGCGACAGCCCGCGCGATCCAGTTGTTGCCGCGCGCACGCATCTCGGCCAGCGCCTCTGGTCCATGTTGATCCGGCAGGCCCAACATCAGGTTTGTCAGCCGGTTTACCCAGCGCGACGGCACCGTTTCCGCATCGCTGCTGCGCCGGGACCGCGTGATGACAACATCGCGCGCGCAGGCCGCCAGTTGATAGTCATGCGCCGACAGGCCGATCTGCCGTTCCGGCAATAGCAGCCCCGCCTTTTGCCGCATCGCGCGGTTCAGCCAGGGGTCGGGCTTGGGCGTGCCGGGCCAAATGCCGTCGTTTAACCCCCCAAGGATCACCAGATCGGCACCACCCACCCGCGCCTCGAGCGTGCCCCAGATCAGAATGCGGGGGTCGGTTGCCTCTGGCTCTCGGACCTGGCCTTGGGCCAAAAGGGTGCGGAAAAGTGCCGTATAATCGCGCAGGTCCAGATCGCCGCCCGCGTCCGCGTCGCGGGCTAGTGCATCGCAGATCCCCTTAGCTGCCTTGCCGGGTGCCTGCAGGAATAATTCACCGCTACCCTTGCCATCGGGGCCAGCTGCAAGGGCGATGGTCGCAGCCATATGCGCCGCCAAATGATCGGCAATTGGCAGCGTGCCGTCATGGGCAAGAAGCCTGACGATCTGCCCGACCCATGTGGCCCATTCGGCCTGTCCTTCACGCGCATTCTTTACGCCGGCCACCCAGCCGGAAACGGTTTGCGAGCCAATGAACGGCGGGCCGTGGCGGCGCAGGCGCAACTCTAACTCTCGTGTCCAAAGCAGGTGCTGGTTGCGATCCGGACTGGCGGTATGGGTCAGCGGATGTTTCAGCAGAACCAACAGAGCCTCTGCCGTGATGTCCTGCCCCATGGCGTCGATCACATGGGTCAGCAGGCGCCCCGGCGCCGACAACGCCAGAGGCAGGCCCGCACTGTCATCAGGCCGGATTTGCCAGCGATCTAGCGCAGCCGCGACCTGCCGCGTTAGCATCCGGTCCGGTGTGATCAGCGCAGCGGTCAGGCCGTCGGCAGCAGCCTGCCGTAGTCGCAGGGCGATGGTTTCAGCCTCTATCCTTGGGCTGTCAGTCTCGATCAATGTCAATCGCGCCGCGGCTGTGCGCAGATCGCCAAGGTGGGCACCCTCCGCCCGCCATTGGTCGGTCACGGGGGCAGGGCGCAATGAGAGTGAAATCAATTTGTTGCGGGCAGGTGATGGCGGCGCGGATGGCGTCCAGTCCTTCACATCATCGGCCGAAAGATCCAGGGCCTGCATCATCTTGGCAAAGCGGAACTGTGGATGATCCTCGTGGTGCAAGGCGTCGTCCAGCCCGTCCCAAACGGACTGCGGCATATCGCGGTCAAAGCCGGGAAGCACGATTGCCCCTTGCGGCAACCGCGAAACGGCCTGCATCAACAGCGCTGTCGCGCCGCGCGAACCGGTCGAGCCTGCTAAGATAATCGGGTCGGTGGGCGGCTGTCCCTGCCAGCGGGCGATCATGGCGTTCACCACCAACCGTTGACGGGCGGCGACATCGGGTGCCTCGAACCCGGCACCGAAATATTCGCGCAGGATGTTGAGAAAGGCCAACGATCGCTGCCAATGCCCGGACTGATCGCTGACATCAAGATCGGCCAGTGACGCGGGATCGATGCCTTCTCCATGCATTTCGTCCATCAGCGCGGCAAGGCTGTCTGACAGATCGAATAGCGCAGAACGCGGCGAAAGCTCTGGCTCGGCGTCCAACAGGCGGCCGACGGCGCGCGACAGTTCCAATCGGCGGCGGAGCGGCGACACGGGGACGGGCAGGCCGGCCAAAGTCCCCTCGAACGCCAGATCGGTGACAAGCTGCACCCGTGGCAAAAGCCGCGCAGGGCCAGCGTCAAAGACCGACCTGATGCGCCGCTGCATCCGCGAGGTGTTCACGAAAATACGGACCCGGCTTAGATCGCCAAAGCGGTCTGTCAGCCCATCGACAAGGCCGGTCGCGAAATCGACGCCCGGCTGCAGTCCGAAAACGCGGGGCTGATCGGTGGGGTCAAACATCAGGGGCCTGTAACATCTGTTCAGCAAGGGGAATGCAATCGGGGCGGCCGACGTCGCACCAGCGGCCGTCATAGCTGATGCCGTAAAGTCCGCCGCGCTGGGACATCGCGTTCCAGACGACATTCAGGGAAAAGGCGCGTTCGGTAACCTCGGCCAGTCGGTCAGTCCGGATGATCTGCGCGCCGGTATAAATTTGGGCCGGCGCGCGCGTCAGGCGACCATCTGAGGCGATGGCAAAGTCACCTTTTCCGACATGGCCGACCACCTGCGGGGATGGCACCAAAAGCAGCAGCGCCTCCATGTGCGGTTGCCATGCTGCGGCCAGCTGAACGAGCGGGTTCGGCCCGCGCCAGATCGCATCGGTATTCAGCGTCATCACCGGACCAGCACCCAGTAACGGCAAGGCGTGACGCAGGCCGCCGCCGGTTTCCAGCAAAGGATCCTCGGCCGAGATTGCAACGTCGCGCCCGTCCAGATAGGCGCGCACCATGTCGCCCTTATAGTAAACATTTACGACTCTGCGATGTACCTCCGGCACATACGTCAGTTCAAGCGCGTAATCCAAAAGAGGTCTGCCGGTCACAGTGATAAGCGGTTTTGGCCTGTCCGCCGTCAGCGGTGCCATGCGTGTCCCAATTCCAGCGGCGAACAACATTACAGAGAAGCGCCCGCTCATGGCCGGTCCTGTGGGGGCGGCAAGCTTGCCTCAATAACCCGACGCAGATCGTCCAGCGCCGGGTGGGCCAGATCCAGCATCAGGGCCTCCCAGACGGTGGGTAGAAAGGCGGCATAGCGCGGCTTTCCATTGGCAGCGAGCCGGGCGAACACGCCCAGAATGCGCAGATTTCGCTGCGCCCCAATTGTGGCGACCTGCGCGCTGAATGCGGCGGGTTCAGCGTCAGTTGCAGCGGCAAAGCGGGCAATCTGCCGTGTCACCTGCGCGGGGGAAACCGGCCTGCGGATATCGCGGAGCAAGGACGCCAGATCATACCCGCGCGGCGCAACAAAGGCGTCCTGAAAGTCCAGCAGACCAACCCGGTCCAGTCCCGTGCGCTCTGGTCGCCAGATCAGATTTTCCGCGTGGTAATCGCGCAGTGCCATCCGGTTGGCATCCGGTGCATGTTCGTGCAGTGCGGCCCGGACCGCTACGACCAGTGGGGCGGGGTCGCAAGCATGATAGGTCTGAGCAGTGATTGCGATCATGTCAGCGCCAACATCAGGGGTCATCCGTGGCAGGTCCGCCAATGGGAGCTTGGCGTCCAGCGCGACCAGCACATCGACGGCAACATCGTATAACTGATCTTCTGCTACCGATTTTGCTGCTTCTGCAATAGTTTGCGGGCCCAGGTCGTCGATCAGCAACAAGCCGCGCGCGATATCGCTGTGC
>CAWUXN010000111.1:0-4177 GCA_963926415.1 uncultured Loktanella sp. | reverse complement strand
CGGCAATAAAGCCCGCTTTCCCATGGCCGCCACCTCTGCTATGCGGCGGCCATGCTCAAAATCTCAGACATCACATACTCCGTCGAAGGCCGCACGCTGCTGGAACACACCAGCGTCACCATTCCCACGGGGCACAAGGTTGGACTGGTCGGTCGCAATGGCACTGGCAAGACGACGCTTTTCAAGATTATCCGCGGCGAGATGATCCTCGACACCGGTACGATCTCTTTGCCCCGCGGCTGGAAGATCGGCGGCGTCAGTCAGGAAGTCCCCGGCAACGAGGTGTCGTTGATCGACACCGTGCTGCGCGCCGATTCGGAACGCGAGGCGCTGCTGGCCGAGGCCGACTCTGCCACCGACCCAATGCGGATCGCCGAAGTGCAGACACGCCTTGCGGATATCGAAGCATGGAGCGCCGAGGCGCGTGCCAGCACGATCCTCAAGGGTCTGGGTTTCACCGACGAAGAACAGCGCATGCCCTGCTCTGCATTCTCTGGCGGTTGGCGGATGCGTGTGGCTTTGGCCGCGGTTCTATTCTCAGAGCCCGACCTGCTGCTGCTCGACGAGCCGACGAACTACCTCGACCTTGAAGGCGCGCTGTGGCTCGAGGCGTATATCGCCAAATATCCGCACACAGTGTTGATCGTTAGCCACGACCGCGAGTTGCTGAACCGCTCTGTCGGCGGGATTCTGCACCTCGAAAACAAGGGCCTGATCTACTACACCGGAACCTATGACATGTTCGCCCGCCAGCGCGCCGAAAAGATTGCACTGCTGACCTCGGCCGCGAAAAAGCAGGACGCCAAGCGCGAACACCTGCAAAAGTTCGTCGACCGCTTCAAGGCGAAGGCGTCCAAGGCCAAGCAGGCCCAGTCCCGTGTCAAGGCTCTGGAAAAGATGGAAACGATCCGCGTCCCCGCTGACGCTGCCCGGACCGTGTTCACCTTTCCAGAGCCGGAAGAACTGTCGCCGCCCATCATAAGCGTAGAAGGCGGCGCTGTGGGCTATGGCAACACCATCGTGCTGCACGACCTGAACCTACGCATCGATCAGGACGACCGGATTGCGCTGCTGGGCCGCAACGGCGAAGGAAAATCGACCCTGTCGAAGATGCTTTCGAACCGTCTGGAACTAGCCCGCGGCACCATGGTCACGTCTAACAAGCTGCGCATCGGCTTCTTTGCTCAGCACCAAGTGGACGAGCTGCGGATCGAAGAAACCCCGCTGGAACACCTGATGCGCGAACGCGCCGAGGAAGGCCAAGCCAAGCTGCGCGCCCGCCTTGCCGGTTTCGGCCTAGGTGCAGACCAAGCGGATACCGAAGTCGGGCGCCTGTCGGGCGGTCAAAAGGCACGCCTGTCGCTGCTTCTGGCCACCCTGCCCGCGCCGCATCTGCTGATCCTCGACGAGCCGACGAACCACCTCGATATTGAGTCCCGCGAAGCGCTGGTTGACGCGTTGACCACCTATTCAGGTGCCGTGATCCTCGTCAGCCACGACATGCACCTGCTGTCGATGGTCGCCGACCGTCTGTGGCTGGTGAAGGGCGGCAACGTAAAGCCCTACGATGACGATCTCGAATCCTATCGCAAAATGCTGCTAACCCCGACCAAGCCGGCCAACAACAAGCCTGCAGCGCCCAAAGTCGTGAAACCCACCCGCGACGAAATCCTCGGCCTGCGCAGCGATGCGCGCAAAGGCGAAGATCGGGTGAACAAGATCAACGAGATGCGCGACAAGCTGGCCAAGAAACTCGCCGACCCTGCCCTCTACGAGGACGCACGCATCGGTGAATTAGCCACTTGGAACAAGAAATACGCCGAAGTCATGGACGGCCTTGGCCGTGCCGAGGCTATGTGGATGGCAGCCCTCGAAAAGCTGGAAAAAGCCGAAAAGGCCTGACCCATCATCTTGCTCTCAATATTCCCGCCGGAGGCATCCCACCCTCGCCACCGGCGGATACGCCCAGTTACGCCGAAGCCCCTTCATTTGGCTGAATATACTCTCGCCTAAGGCATCCAGAGGTTTCGCTCATGACTGACCTGCCCGCCCTGATCGCCGCCTTCACTGCCATGTTCATCGTGATTGACCCCATAGGTCTGGCACCGTTGTTCATCGCGATGACACAAGGCATGTCACAGGCGCACCGTCGGTCGATCGCCATGCGCGCCTGTCTCGTGGCGATCGGCCTGCTGCTGCTCTTTGCTTTCTTCGGCGAGGCTCTTTTGGATTTCGTTGGCATCTCCATGCCTGCGTTCCGGATCGCTGGGGGCGTGCTGCTGTTCATCACTGCCCTCGATATGCTGTTTGAACGCCGCCAAGCCCGGCGGCAGGACAATGCAGATGATGCTATCGATCCGGCGCATGACCCCTCGATCTTCCCCCTCGCCATTCCCCTGATCGCAGGCCCGGGCGCGATTGCCACGATCATTCTGCTGACCGGTGAGGCCGACGATGTCATGGGCTTTGGCGCGGTGCTGGGGGTGATGCTGATTGTGATTGCGATGGTCTTTGCGATGTTCATGGCGGCCGGTTTGCTGGAAAGGCTGCTGGGCAAGACCGGCATCAACGTTGTGACCCGCCTGCTGGGCATGTTGCTGGCGGCGCTGTCAGTGCAGTTCATTCTGGACGGGCTCAAGGGTTTCGGACTGGCGGGCTGAGCCCTATATGTCAGTCATGAACACTGATCAGATCATGCAAATTACCTATCTGACCCTGCTGGGCGGAGCGATTTCCGTAAGCTATTTGGTCAGCCAGCGCGGCCAGATGGGCAAGGTTGCGCAGCAGGCATGCAACTGGGGCCTGATCTTTGTCGGCGTCATCGCCGCTGCGGGCCTGTGGAACGACATCCGCGGCAGCGTTTCCCCGCAGCAAAGCGTCGCTGTAGGCGGAGAGATAATTTTGCCCCGCCAGTCCGACGGTCATTTCTATGCCCGGCTCGATGTGAACGGGCAGCCCATGACCGTCATGGTGGACACCGGCGCGACACAGTTCGTGCTGAACCAAGCTGACGCGTTGCAGGCTGGGATCGGCACTGCCGCGCTGAGATATCTGGGCCAGGCCAGCACCGCGAACGGGATAGTACGCACGGCGCAGGTCACTTTGGACACTGTCAGCCTTGGCGGCGTCACGCTGGCAGATGTGCCTGCAGTGGTGAGCGATGGCCAGATGGCAGGCTCGCTTCTGGGGATGACCTATCTGCGCAATTTCAGTAACATTCAGATCAAAGACGACGAGTTGATCCTGACGAGGTAACGCCATGCGACTGACCCTGATGCTGATGTTGGCCCTTGCAGGATGCGCGCCGACAAACCAGTTACCAGAGAATTTCGATCCGACCTTCACGTTCTAACGCATAAGATTTTTCTAACCTGCCTCTGCTTTTTTCGTCCAACGGCCATCATCCTGGGCCCAGTATTGGGCACTGACGGCCGCGGCGGTCAGGGTTTTCCACTGTCCGCGTGCGCGTTGCAGGGCGTCATCGTTGTGGCCATCGAATATGATACAGGCCCGCGCGGCGGATGCGATTTCCGCCGGGGTCAGGTCGGCACCATCAACGCTGATGACGCAATCAAACCCCTTTGCTGGCAGGTCCACGCCCAATAAAATCGGCTGATCCGCGTCGTGATCGCCGCTTAGCCCATGCGCGCGAAAACTGTCTTCGGGTCCAGTCCATAGCACCTGATCCAGCCGGTCCAGCAGCGCCTGACGGTGCCCCCGGACCAACACGCGCCAGCCCTGAGCGCGGGCCCGGTCAAGGATCTGCGGCAGGGCGTCTTCCAGCGGGCTGTCGGTCAGGTGATAGAAATAGACGGTGCCCATTTAGGCCTCATACTTGTCAGCGATAAGGCGGTTCAGGGCCATGACGCCCCAGCCGGTGGCACCTTCCGGTGCCAGCGCCGTTTCGAATTTGACCGAGGCGACGCCCGCAATATCCAGATGGCACCACGGCACATCGGGTTTCACGAACCGCTGCAGGAACTGGCCTGCGGTGATCGATCCGGCATAGCGGCCGCCGGTGTTTTTCATGTCGGCGATGTTGCTGTCGATCAACTTGTCATAGGCCGGGGCCAGCGGCATGCGCCATGCGCCCTCGCCCTCGGACCCTGCGGCCTTGAGGAACGCGCCTGCCAGATCGTCAGAGTTGCTGAACACGCCTGCATTTTCATGACCCAGT
>CAWUXN010000110.1:0-11762 GCA_963926415.1 uncultured Loktanella sp. | reverse complement strand
TGCTGCGCAGCAACTTTACGACGCTGGACGCAGCAGCAGAGGTCGGTCTCTCCGGCAGCAGCCGCCTGCATGATCTTTTCATCCGGTGGGAGGCAATGACTCCCGGCGAATTTGCCCGCAAGGGCGAGGGGCTGACAGTGCATTGGGGTTGGTTTGACAGCCCCTTTGGTCCGGTCCTTTCTATGGCGGCGGAGAAGGGGCTTTGCGGTCTGGCCTTTGCAGCGGAATCGGGACCAGAGGCGGCGATGGCAGATCTGACCGCCCGCTGGCCCGCTGCGACCTATAAACAAGCGCCCAAGCGTATCGCCGACTGGACGCATGCCGCGCTGACAGGTGTGGGCGAGGCCCGGCTGTTCATGATCGGTACGCCGCTGCAGATTCAGGTTTGGGAGGCATTGCTGCGCATTCCGTCCGGTCATGTGACGACCTATAGTGAGATCGCAAAATGCATTGGCCGTGATAAAGCGGTACGTGCCGTCGGCACGGCTGTCGGGCGAAACCCGGTCAGCTTGCTGATTCCCTGCCATCGCGCCTTGCGCAAATCAGGTGCGCTGGGGGGTTATCACTGGGGGCTGCCTGTCAAACGGACACTGCTGGCGTGGGAAACCGCGCGAGAAACACAAACAGCAGATCAGCGGAACAATGCCTGACATCTGTGCGTTATTGGATAACTTGGCTTTTTGCGGCATATATATGCCACTAACCGACCCGGATCACCGGGGCTCAAAATGAAAGAGATTTGCATGATCACCCTAACACGCCTGAACCTGACCCTTGCAACCGCCGCGCTGGCCCTGACGACAGCTTGCGCTGGCACCGGTGGCCCAAATGACAACGTTATGACCGGCCAGGGCGCTGCCATTGGTGCAGGTCTGGGTGCGCTGGTTGGCGCGGCCACTGGTGACAACAAGAGTGAGCGTATCCGCAACGGCCTGATTGGTGCGTCGCTGGGTGCCGCTGCGGGTGCGACCGTCGGCAACCAAATGGACAAGCAAGAGCAAGAGTTGCGCAACCAGATGGGCGGCAACGTCGGCATCGTGAATAACGGCCAGAACCTGACCGTGACCCTGCCGCAGGATATTCTGTTCGCCACGAACTCCACTTCCGTTTCCGGTGCAGCACAGGGCAACCTGGCAACGCTGGCAAATTCGCTGCGGCAGTATCCGAACTCGACAGTGAACGTCATTGGCCACACAGACGATGTAGGCGATGCAGCGTTCAATTTTGACCTGTCCCAGCGCCGCGCGCAGGCCGTGTCGTCGGTTCTGGCGAACTATGGCGTGTCCAGCGCCCGTATCCGGTCCATCGGCCGGGGCGAAGACCAGCCTGTCGCGACGAACCTGACGGCTGAAGGCCGCGCACAGAACCGCCGCGTCGATATCGTTATCACGCCGAACTAAACGAAGGCTTTTTTACCGTCGTGAAATATTGGGTAGCCCCGCTGGGGCGGCCCTTTTCGTTTGTGACAAAGCGAAACTGGTCATATAACCTGACCACCTTAGCTAAGAGAGAACTATGCCGTTCGAGCCCGTTACTCAGGAAAAACTGTCCATTGGGATTGCCCGCCAGATCGAGGACCTGATTCTGCGCGGCATACTGCGTCCCGGTCAGCGGCTACCCTCAGAACGCGAGTTAAGCGAGCGTATGGAGGTGTCGCGCCCGTCCTTGCGCGAAGCACTGGCAGACCTGCAAGAGCGCGGCCTGCTGACGGCACGGGCTGGTGCGGGTGTCTATGTCGCTGACGTGCTGGGCAGCGCTTTTGCCCCTGCCCTTATCAATTTGTTTGCCGACCACCCAGTCGCCCTGTTCGACACGATCAGCTTTCGCCGGGATATGGAGGGGCTGGCCGCCGTGCGCGCCACGAAACATGGCACCGATACCGACCTTGCCGTGATCGACACCATCTTTAAGAAGATGGAAGCGGCACACCGCAAGTCCGACCCCACTGACGAAGCGCAGTTGGACGCCGATTTCCACCTTGCGATCATCGAGGCCAGTCACAATATCATCCTGCTGCATATGATGCGATCGATGTATGACCTGCTGCGGCAAGGCGTATTCTATAATCGCGCCGTCATGTTTCAGCAGCGGCTGACGCGAGGCGATCTATTAGGCCAGCACCGTGCCATCAACGTCGTCATCCAGAACCGCGACACCAAAGGGGCGCAGGCCGCGATCAACGCACATCTGGACTACGTCCAGCACGCACTAGAGGATCAGCAGACTGCGATTCAAAACGAAGCTTTTGCGCGCAAGCGTCTCGATATCGAACGCCAGCGCTGAAACGCAAAAGGCCCCGGCGCTATTCGCGACCGGGGCCTTTTTGTAGTTGGGCAAACGCAACTTAATGCATTTTAGCCTTCACCGTGGCGATCGACTCGTCAATCAGTGAATTGGCGCGGACAGCGTTCATCTGGCTTGCGATCACGTCCTTGGCGGCAGCAACAGCAACAGTCACAGCACGGTTCTGCACATCCTTGATGGCGGCAGCGCGGGCGCTTTCCAGTTGCTCTTCTGCACTGGCCAGACGGCGTGCGATCGAAGCTTCAATGTCGTCCTTGGACGCTTCGGCAGAACGCTCTGCCTCAGTGCGAGCATTGGCAACGATGCGGTCGGCCTGCTCCTGCACTTCTTTCTGCTTGCGCTCGTAAGAGGCCAGCAGCGTCTGTGCTTCTTCGCGCAGGGCGCGGGCTTCGTCCAAGTCTGACCGGATTCCGTCAGCGCGCGCATCAAGCATCGCGCCAATTTTGGATGGGATCTTCATGTACATCAGGATGGCGATGAACAGGATGAACGCCATCAGAACAATGAAGTTCGTGTTCCGTAGCGAGAAGAACGGGCCAGTCGCGGCCATAGCGGGGGACGCCAGAACCGTGAACAGCGGGATCATCAGATAACGCATGGTTTAGCCCTTCATCCGGTTGGCGACGGCAGCATCGACTGCTGCCTGATCTGCAGTGGTACCCATTGCAGAAACAAGCGCCTGCGCCACATCCTTTGCCACGATCGCAACGTTGTCGGTCGCGCTGGCACGGATTTCAGCAATATTTGCCTCGGCTGCGGCCGTCTGGGTCGCGATTTTTGCATCGGCGTCGGCCAATGCTGCGTCCAGTTCGGCCTGCGCGGCGGCGCGTGCATCGTCACCGATGCGGTTTGATTCTGTGCGGGCGTCGGCAAGAGCCTTTTCATAGACCGCCTCAGCCTCAATTGCGCGCAACTTTAAATCTTCTGCGGCAGCAAGATCATTGGAAATGGTTCCAGACCGTTCCGCCAACACACCGCTGATGCGCGGCAGGGCGATCCGGGACAGGACCAGATAGATCACGACCAGCGCGACCAGAAGCCAGAAAATCTGGTTCGGAAATGTCGAGAAATCAAGCTGCGGCATGCCCGCTTCGACTTCTTGTGCGACGACGTCTGTAGTAGCCATCTGTGTCCCCGGTTACCTTTGGTTTCAACGATCCGACGCGAGGGTTGCCCCGCGCCGGAAAGTCGTAAGGATGTTGTTCAGCGTATTAGGCTGCGAACATCAGCAGCAGAGCGATGAGGAACGAGAAGATCCCCAGTGCTTCTGCGAAGGCCAGGCCGATGAACAGCGTCGCAGTTTGCGAAGCAGCGGCCGAAGGGTTGCGCAGTGCGCCAGCCAGATAGTTGCCGGCAACGTTGCCAACACCCAGAGCGGCCAGACCAGTACCGATGCCTGCGAGGCCGGCACCGAGGAATTGACCCATGCTTGCGATATCGCCTTCCATAATCTTATCTCCTTACGATGGTGGAATTGCGTTGGTGGTTCGTAGACTTACCTGTGGACCTTGACCCTAGTGGGCCGGATGCAGCGCATCCTTGAGGTAGACACAAGTTAGAATGGCAAAGACGTAGGCCTGAATACCGGCCACTAGGACCTCCAGACCATAGATGGCCGTGATCGCGACAACTGACAGCGGGCTGACAATCGCGATACCGGCGAATGCGGCAAAAACCTTCATCACGGCGTGACCAGCGGTGATGTTACCTGCCAGACGGACAGAGTGGCTGACCGGGCGGACGAAATAGGAAATCAACTCGATGATCGCGATGATGGGGCGCAAGAACAGCGGCGCTTCAGACATCCAGAACAACTTCAGGAATGACGGCCCGTTCAGCACGAAACCAAGGATCGTCACACCGAAGAACACACCGAAACCAAGGACCGCCGTGACAGCGATGTGGCTGGTAGTTGCAAAGGACATCGGCACCAGGCCAAGGAAGTTTGCGAACAGGATGAAGACGAACAGTGTCATAACATAGGGGAAATACTTCAGACCCTCTTTGCCACAGACATCTTCGACCATCTTATGAGTGAAGCCGTAGAACAACTCTCCAACCGACTGGATGCGGCTTGGTATCGTTGCGCGACCACGAGAACCAACGACGAACAGTAGAACAACACACAGGACAGCAAGAGCCAGCCACAGAGTTACATTCGTCGGGGTGTACCAATGGATCGCCGGGATCGAGCCAGCAGAGTCAAAGATGCCGCCTTCACCAAATATCGGGCGAACGATGAACTGATCGAGCGGGTGAAACACCAGACCGCCGGCATCGTGCGCTGCATCGGCACCATGTGCGACGGCGTCGCCGCCGTGGGCCGCAATCGCTTCTGCGCCGTGGGTCGCTGCTTCGGTCGTCTCGGTTGCCGTATGACTAGCCACGTATGTCACCCTCGCTCTTGGCAGTCGGCCCCTCTTGGCCCGCCATTTGTTTCTTCTGCACTTCGTCAGCAGAGCGGATCATGGTTTTTATACCAGCGGCCAGCCCTAACAAAACGAACAGCACCAGAAAAATCGGAAGGGTCCCAAAGAACCGGTCCAGACTATATCCAATACCAAAACCGATCCCAAGACCGGCGACAAGTTCGATCACCATGCGCCAAGCAAGCTGCCCTTGGTAGTGACCGTCGGTTTGGCCGTTATCCGCGACAACACTGCGCCGGGCCGCCAATTTCGCCTCTAACGCCTGAAGGCGAGCGGCATGGTCGGCTGGATCCGGGCTGTCTGACACGTGGTAAATGCCCCGTAAATTACTCTGCACCGTCTATGCGGCGGGGTGCCTTGAGTCAAGGCGACCCTAGGCCACGTTAAGTCATTGTTATTGCTTAATTTACTACATTTTTGTGAAGGGCGTAGCAGTCCGAGGTACGTCATTTTTCAGCTAAATCAAATTCAACCAATTGGTTGACGATTGCAGCAACCCGGCCCTAATGGCCCCATGATACAAGATCTGGATACCACCTTTGCCGCGCTGGCCGACCCGACGCGCCGGGCCATTCTAGCCATGCTACTAGAGGACGACATGGCTGTCACTGACGTGGCAGAGCCATTTCAGATGTCATTGGCAGCGATCTCAAAACATCTGGGGGTGCTGACAGCGGCAGGGCTAATCTCTCAGGAAAAGCGCGGACGCGTCAAATGGTGCAAGTTGGAACCCGACGCGCTGCGCTCTGCGGCGGTCTGGATGCAGGGGTTTGGTCAGATCGACGGGATCGACCTTGATGCCTTCGAGGCATTTCTGGATCATCAGCTGGTCCAGACAAGATAAAGGCTGCCACGCCCGGAGCGTGAAAGCCTGAACTGGTTAATCCACGTCTGGCTAGACCAGACCGACCAACCACAAGACGGCCAGAACGACGACGATAAGGCCGATGATGTAGATGATGCTGCGCATGAGAGATCCTTCCTATATTATGGGGTGTTAACCGCGCAGCAGTGCGTTCGGTTCCCGCCTCGCGACACAATCACGTTTTCGCGGGTTGCTTGCTCATCTGAACGGTCAGGATGCCTGCGGCGATGACGACGACGCCAATTACATCAAGAGGCCCAATTTGTTCGCCCAGAAAACCTGCCGCAATGACGACGCCCAAGAAAGGGTTTAAGAAGTGGAATGTGCTGGCGCGCACCGCCCCGATCCGGCCCACCAGCAGGAACCACACCCAAGTGGCTGCAAGCCCCGGAACCAATGTGGTGTAAAAGAACGCGGCAATCAGCGCCCAATTCCAATCAACGACGAAGGGTTCGAAGGCCATTGCCGGTATCGCCGTCAGCACGGCCCCGACCAACAGTTGAAGCCCGACGATCGCCAGCACGTTCCCGCCAGAGGATGCGCCCATGACAGCAAGTGTCGCCGCAGTCAGGGACACGACCCCCACGATCAGCAATATTAAGCCGACGACATCGGTGCCGCCCGACAGCCGCGCGCCCATGATCAACGTAACGCCAACCACACCGGCGATCAGACCCGCGATGCCCAGCGGACGGACACGCGTGCCGAACAGTAGCCAACCGGCAAGCGCAACGAGTAGCGGCATAGTGGATGCGATTATCGCTGCCAGCGATGCCTGCACTGTCTGCATCGCGATAAAGTTCAGACCCAGATACAGCGCGTTCTGGCACAGACCGAAGATGACCACCCCGGCCCACTGTCGCCGCGTCAGTCGAAACGACTGGCCCAGCGCCCAGGCGATTGCGCAGCCCAGAATCCCGGAAATCAGAAACCGCAACGACAGCGCGGTCAGCGGCGGCGCGTATTGCACGATAATCCGCGCCGAGGTGAAGGCAGAGGACCACATCGCCGCAAAAGCGAAGCCCATGAAAAGAGATTTAAAGTCCATATCACCTCGGATGAAAAAAGGGCCGCCCGAGGGCGACCCTTTCTTCAATTCCTGCAGGATGCAAGATCAGCCGTTCACGCTGTCCTTCAGCGCTTTGGCGATCGTCATCTTGACGACTTTGTCGGCATCTTTTTTCATCTGCTCGCCGGTGGCAGGGTTTCGGACCATACGCTCGGGACGCTCGCGGCAATAGATCTTACCAACGCCAGGCAGCGTGACTGCACCGCCGCCGGACACTTCCTCGGTGATGATCGCGGTCACTGCATCCAGAGCAGCGCCTGCGGACTTCTTGTCCATGCCTGTCTTTTCAGCCAGCGCTGCGACAAGTGCCGCTTTGGTCATCGGTTTCGTTGCCATTCGTAGTTTCTCCCTTGAGTGATCCCCGCCTATGGGGCCGGTTGGTCATGATTAAACGTGATGTTGTGTGACAACATAACGGTTCGTGCGCTCGTGCAAGCGTAAATTTGCCTAAAAACGCTTATTTAATTGGGTTCAAAGGAAAGCTGTCTCTTCAAAGCTACGCAATTTGCGACTGTGGATGCGTTCAAGCGGCATTTCGCGCAAGGTTTCCATCGCCCGGATGCCGATCATCAGGTGGTTCGCGACCTGACTGCGATAGAAATCAGAGGCCATTCCTGGCAATTTCAGCTCTCCGTGCAGGGGCTTATCGCTCACGCAAAGTAGTGTGCCATAAGGCACGCGGAACCGGAAACCGTTGGCAGCGATGGTCGCGCTTTCCATATCCAGACCCACGGCGCGGGACTGCGACAGACGCTGCACCGGCCCGGAATGATCGCGCAGTTCCCAGTTGCGGTTATCGATGGTGGCGACCGTGCCAGTCCGCATAATGCGCTTCAGTTCGTAGCCTTCCAGCTGGGTCACAGCCTTGACCGCGTCTTCCAGGGCGATCTGGATTTCAGCCAGCGCCGGGATTGGCACCCAGATCGGCAAATCGTCATCCAGCACGTGATCTTCGCGCAGGTAAGCATGGGCGAGGACGAAATCTCCCAGCCGCTGCGAATTGCGCAAACCGGCGCAATGCCCAACCATCAACCAAGCGTGCGGACGTAGCACGGCGATATGATCGGTTGCCGTCTTGGCATTCGACGGCCCGACCCCGATGTTGACCAGCGTGATCCCGGCCCCCTGTTTGCGCTTTAAATGATAGGTCGGCATTTGCGGCAGCTTGACCGGGGTCGGCATCGGTGTGTCCGGGTCAGTGATGACTTGATTGCCCGGCCCGACAAAGGCGATATAGCCGCTGTCCGGGTCGGCAAGCATCAGCCGGGCAAAGGCCTCGAATTCCTCGATGTAGAACTGGTAGTTAGTGAACAGAACGTGGTTTTGAAAATGCTCTGCGTTCGTGGCAGTGTAGTGTGACAAGCGGGCCAGCGAATAATCCACGCGCTGCGCGGTAAAGGGTGCCAGCGGCGCGGCACCGTCGGGATAAAGAAAACCATGCCCATTGACGATATCGTCGTGGGTGGTGGACAGGTCCGGCACGTCAAAGATGTCGCGCAGGTGGAAATCGGCGGCCCCTTCCTGCGGGACCGTGACATTGGGATCGTTCGCGACGGCAAAATGCACAGGCATCGGCGTGGTGGACACACAGATCGTCACCGGCACGCGGTGGTTCTGCATCAGCAGACCGATCTGCTGTTCCAGATAATGTCGAAACAGGTCGGGGCGCGTCACTGTCGTCGAATAAGTCCCTGGCTGCGGCACATGGCCAAAGGACAGCCGGCTGTCTGTGGGGGCAAACGTGGTCGTGATCAACCGGATTTCGGGATAATAGGCGCGATAGCTGACGTCCGATTGCCCGGTGCGCAGTACATGCTGAAACCGGTCGGTCAGGAACGCCGTCGCCGCGTCATAAAGCGCGCAAAGCCGCACAACGGCAGCAGCGGCATCGTCAAAGACTTCTGGCGCCGGAACATCGGGGCAATGCAGGGGGCGGGTATCGGTCATTGTGGTCCCTCGAATAGGGGTGTCAGTTCAAATTTGGTCACATCAACCAAACCCAGATCGCTGATCCGCAGTTCTGGGATCACGACCAGCGCCAGCAGGGAATGCTGCATATAGGCGTTGTTTAGCGTGCAGCCGCAGTCGGCCATTGCGGCGATCATCGCATCAGCTTCGGCGGCAACCTGCGCTGCCGGGCGGTCCGACATCAGGCCCGCGATAGGCAGTGCAACACGCGCAATTTCCACACCGTCTTTCCAGACCGTAATGCCGCCGCCGATCTCTCCTAGAAGGTTAGCCGCCTTTGCCATGCAGTCGGCGTCGGTGCCGACGACAATCATGTGATGACTATCATGCGCCACGCTGGATGCGATGGCCATGGAGCCTGTATAGCCAAAGCCGGACACAAAGCCGTTGGTTACGCCGCCCGTGCCGCGATGACGTTCCACAAGCGCGATCTGGCAGACCTCTCCCGTCGCCTGAACACCGCCTTCGGTCACCGGCAGTTCGAACTTCAGCGCCTTGGTCGGTGCCTGATTTTCCACTACCCCAATCACTTTGGCGGTTACGGCATTGGCCCCTTGCGGCGCGGGGATCGCAAAGTCATCGGCGGCCAGTACCTTGCCCAGATGCACGGTCTGACGTGCCGCGTCGGGCCAATCGTAATGCGGGCAATCCACCGTAATCTTTCCGTCTACTGCCACTGTCCGTCCTCGCGCGATGACACGTTCGATCGGTAGTGTGGTCAGGTCGGATGTCAGTATCATGTCAGCCCGCCGCCCCGGCGCGATGCTGCCGATTTCTCGTTCCAGACCAAAGTGCGTGGCCGTGTTGATCGTTGCCATTTGGAGCGCAATCACCGGGTCGCAGCCGCAGGCAATGGCGTGTCGCACAACGCGATTCATGTGGCCATCGTTCAGCAGCGTTCCCGCCATGCAGTCATCCGTGCACAAGATAAAATTACGTGGATCAAGCCCGCGTTCCGTCACCGCCGTGATCTGGCTTTCGACGTCATACCAAGCGCTGCCCAGCCGCATCATGCTGCGCATGCCTTGCCGTACGCGGGCAATGGCATCAGATTCTGCGGTGCCTTCGTGATCGTCAGCGGCACCACCCGCAGCATAGGCGTGAAACGGAATGCCCTTGTCGGGGCTCGCATAATGGCCACCCACGGTCTTGCCCGCGTTCATCGTCGCCGCCATTTCCGCCAGCATCTGCGCATCGCCATTGATAACGCCAGGAAAGTTCATCATCTCACCCAGCCCCACAATGCCGGGCCAAGACATCGCCTCGGCCACGTCTTCTGCAGTGATCTCGAACCCCGTGGTTTCCAAACCCGGGGCAGAAGGCGCGCAGGACGGCATTTGAGTGAAAATGTTCACGTGCTGCATCAGCGCCTCGTCATGCATCATCCGCACACCGGCAAGGCCAAGGACATTGGCGATCTCGTGCGGGTCGGTGAACATGGATGTCGTGCCATGCGGGATCACGGCGGCTGCGAATTCGGCAGGGGTCAGCATACCGCTTTCGATATGCATGTGCCCATCGCAAAGCCCGGGGATCAGATAGCGCCCAGCGCCATCTATCACCTCGGTCGCGGTGCCGATGCAATGGTTGGCATCAGGCCCAACATAGGCAAAGCGCCCATCGGCCACGGCGACCTCCCAGCCGTCAAGCACCTCTCGGCTTTGGACATTGACCAGACGGACATTGCGGACAACCAGATCGGCGGCATCGCGGCCAGCGGCGACGGCAACAAGGCGGGGGGCGGTTTCAGCCCAAGTAGGAATATGATGTGACATGGCGAAACGTGACACCAAAGCCCTGCGCGCTTCAACCCCGGCTTAGGGTAGTTTGTGCAATTCCAGCGGCTTCTGGTCAGGATTCAACCGCAGAATCGCCAAATTCAGCGCAGCCGCAACCGTGACCCAAGCAAGATAGGGCAGAAACGCAAGTCCGGCCCACAGATCAAGCTGCAGATGCGTGATGGTCGCGCCCAGAACGGCCAGCCACAACGCCCCTATGATAATGAGCGCGCCCTTAATCCAGCGCGACCCAAAGAACACCGGCGTCCATAGAGTATTTAGTGCAATCTGCAGTGCCCAAAAGGCCATTGCAAAGGCGCTGCCTGCCAGCGGCGCAACGCGCGCGCCCGCAAAGGCAATTAGCAGATAGATCGCGATCCACATCACTGGGAACGCCCAGTTCGGCGGTGTCCAAGCGGGCTTTTTCAGGCTTTTGTACCAAGCACCGGTTGGGAACAGCATCCCAGTTGCGCCAGCGGCGACCGTTGCGGCCAAAAAGATGGCGAACAATGTAATGGACATAGTACTGCCTTTCAAAACCTATCAATATTGAACTAGGGCTGATGACCGCCCTGTCCAAGATGCCCGGCATGGCTAGCGAACGCGATGCACCCGTAAATGCGCATAGAAAAAGGCCGCCGCGGTTGCCCGCGACGGCCCTGAAGGGGTCAAGCGACCACCTGATCAGTTGGCTGCAGCATCCGCGCTAAATCGTGCCAGATAGGCATAAAGGTCAGTGGCCTGACCTTCATCGCGCACCTGATAGGCCATTTTGCTGCGGGCGCGCTTGTCATCCAGCGCTTCACGCAAAAAGGCAGTGGGGTCCTGGACATAGCCGACAAAGCTCACCTCGTCCCAGACCGCGCCGGCTTCGCCATAAGCGACAAGGGCGTCGCTGTAGTTGAAGCCTTCGACGCTGGCAGGCATCCGGCCAGCAAGGCCGTACAGGTTCGGTCCAACCTTGGCGTTGCGCCCAGCCAGAACTTCGCCGGATACGGGGTCCTGCACGACGTGGCAGGCGATGCACTGGCGGTTGAACTGCTCTTCACCACCAGCAACGTCGCCGGTGGGGGCAGCCATGTGGCTTTCGGCAAACGCGGGTGCTGCGAAGGTCGTCATTGCCAAGGCAAGGATTGTTAGTTTCATCATTTTCTTCCTTCGGGTGGAATTCAAATTCGACTGCGCGGCTAGATTACGATTTAGCGTCCTACGCATCGGCGTCCAGCCCATTCCCCAAACTGGGCCGGGCCATCACGTCATGACATAAAGCAGATTGGCCCTGTAGTCATCGGGCGCACAACTGCACTTTTAGTCGCGCCCATTGCGGCAAGACGTCCTAGTGACTGGTG
>CAWUXN010000109.1:0-2512 GCA_963926415.1 uncultured Loktanella sp. | reverse complement strand
ACCTGAGACGGGCCGATAGGCCTAGAAGGCAGCCGTCCGCTCTCAGCGGCACGCTGCGCCTTCCCTGAGAGTATTTGCGAATAGAGCGAGGACGACATCGGTCGCTTACAGCGCCGGATGGCTGACGGCGGGCGTGCTGCCGCGTGAGCGGGGCAAAATTGAATTGGCCCCCAGCTTATATCCGGGGGCCGATCAGACGTTCAGGCGTGGATTGCACCATCACCGCACGCCAGCGCAGCTTCGCGCACAGCCTCAGAGTATGTGGGGTGGGCGTGGCAGGTGCGGGCCAGATCCTCGGCTGCGGCACCGAATTCCATGGCAACGCAGATCTCGTGAATCAGGTCACCAGCCATCGGGCCGATGATATGCGCTCCCAAGATTCGGTCCGTTTCCTTGTCGGCCAGAATCTTGACGAAACCGTCACCCATAAAGTTCGCCTTGGCCCGCGCATTGCCCATAAAGGGGAATTTTCCGACCTTATAAGCGCGGCCCGCCTTCTTCAGCGTTTCTTCAGTTTCACCGACCGAGGCGACCTCGGGGTGGGTGTAAATCACACCTGGGATGACGCCATAATTCACATGCCCATGCTGGCCGGCCAGAATCTCGGCAATCGCCATTCCTTCGTCTTCGGCCTTGTGGGCCAGCATCGGGCCGACGATGGCATCGCCGATGGCGTAAATGCCGGGCGTGCTGGTCTGATAGCGAGTATCGACGTCGATCTGACCACGCTCGGTCATCTTGACGCCCAGTGCATCCAGCCCCAGTCCATCGGTAAAGGGACGGCGGCCAGTGGCCAGCAGGACGGTATCGGCTGTGATTTCAGCCTCTGTCTCATCCTTGCGCATCATGTAGCTGACAGTCGCCTTCTTGTTCTTGATGTTGACGCCTTGCACGGCGGCCCCAAGAATGAACTTCAGACCCTGCTTGGTCAGCATCTTCTGGAACTGGCGGGCGGTTTCCGCATCCTGACCGGGGGTGATCGCGTCTAGGTATTCGACAACCGTCACCTCTGTGCCAAGGCGGGCATAGACCGAACCCAGCTCTAGCCCGATGACGCCTGCGCCGATGACAACCATCGACTTGGGAATCTTGTTCAGCT
Source organism: uncultured Loktanella sp. (assembly GCA_963926415.1). GTDB lineage: Bacteria > Pseudomonadota > Alphaproteobacteria > Rhodobacterales > Rhodobacteraceae > Loktanella. The sequence goes on along the minus strand of CAWUXN010000109.1, from coordinate 1,413 downwards.
TCAGCGCCCCAGTTGATGTCACGACAGTTTCCTCATCGACCTCCACGCCCTTCAGCGGCGAAGGCTCTGAGCCGGTGGCGACGATGATATGTTTGGCCTCGTGGACCTCATCACCGACCTTGACCTTGCCGGCGGCGGGGATGGACCCCCAGCCTTTCAGCCAGTCGACCTTATTCTTCTTGAATAGGAATTCGATTCCGCCGGTGTTCTGGCTAACGGTCTTGTCCTTGTAGGCCTGCATTTGTGACCAATCGACCGAAGGCGTTTTGCCCTTCAGGCCCATTTCTGCAAAGTTATGCTCTGCCTCGTGCAGCATTTCAGTCGCGTGCAGCAGCGCCTTGGACGGGATGCAGCCCACGTTCAGGCATGTCCCGCCCAGTGTGTCGCGTCCTTCGACGCAGGCGGTTTTCAGGCCCAGCTGCGCACAGCGAATGGCCGCGACATAGCCGCCGGGGCCGGAACCGATGATGATGACGTCATAGTTGGCCATGTGGGCCTCCGTTCAGAAAAGGGCAGAGAGTAGCATAAGCATGGTCGCCATGAAGCCGATCATCCAGATGATCGAACGCCAAGGTGTCAGGCCGTAATAATAGGCCGGTACATAGGCCAGGCGGGCAACCAGAAACGTCCAAGCGCAGCCCGCACTCAAGCCCGTTGCCTTGTCCCCCACTATGATGACAACCACGGCCAGGGTAAACATGATCAGCGCTTCAAAGTGGTTGTTCATTGCGCGGATGAGGCGGCCGGTGCGCGGCGTGACCTGATCGGGAATCGGCTTGCCTAGACGGTCCGGATCGCGAGGGCCCATGGTCTTACCCTTGGGCAATTCCATATTCACGCGCACTGACATTAGTGCAAATTGTGCGCCCTGCAGCAGACCAGCAAGGGTAAGGACGGTCAATTCGGGGGTCATGGCGGCCTTTGTATTCGTCATGGCCGGGCAGGTCGGACCCGCCCGGCAAGTTAATTTACAGATCCATCAGCAGGCGACGGGGGTCTTCCAGCGCTTCTTTGACGCGCACAAGGAAGGTCACGGCACCTTTGCCGTCGACGATTCGGTGGTCATAGGACAGCGCCAGATACATCATCGGACGGATCACGACCTGACCGTTAATAGCCATCGGACGGTCCTGAATCTTGTGCATGCCCAGAATACCGGACTGCGGGGGGTTCAGGATCGGCGAGGACATAAGCGAGCCATAGACACCGCCGTTGGAGATCGTGAAGGTGCCGCCCTGCATGTCAGCCATCGACAGCTTGCCATCGCGCGCCTTGCTACCCATTTCGCCGATCGCTTTTTCGATCTCGGCAAAGGACATCTGGTCCGCGTCTTTCAGAACGGGCACGACAAGGCCGGTCGGCGTGCCAGCGGCGATGCCCATGTTGACGTAGTTCTTGTAAACCACGTCGGTG
>CAWUXN010000108.1:0-5904 GCA_963926415.1 uncultured Loktanella sp. | reverse complement strand
GGGGTCAAACGCTGACCGCATTGTGCGCAGATCGCCGGTATCGGTGCTTGTCGTCAGGTCCTGACCGGTAATGAATACCAGTCAGCTCTGCGAGTAACCGCCATACTTGCCAATTCGTTTTTCAAATGCTGATAGATTATCCGCAGCTGTTTCGGAACGCGCTGCCATGCCAACTAGCAACATTTCGATGGCAAGGAAGGCCGATGCTAGCGTTGGCATGAATTGCGGCCCGGCCATGGGGAGGCGCAGAACCTTCCATGCATCGACTGCGATCGGCGACGAATAGCTATCCGTCAATGCCAGAACGCGGGCACCGCAGGCCTGAGCGATCTGGCAGGCTCGCACAACCTCGGCGGAATAGTGGGCGTAGGTAATCCCGACGACGATATCCTCGGGTGTGGTTTGCGTAAGCTGATCGACAATGCCGCCTGGCATCGACGGTACCTCCACAAAATTCGGGAATGCCATGCCGCCGACATAGGAAAAGTAATGGGCGACCGAATAACAGCTGCGCACCCCGACCGAGTAGATCCTGCGCGCGCCGAGAAGCGGTTCGATGCAAGATTCAAGCATCTCGAGCGTTTGCGCTGAAAACATGCTCTCGGCGTTTTCCCGGCTGGCACCGATGACGTCGGAGTAAACATCGCGGCCGGTGCGATTTCTGAGTGCTCGGGCGCGGTCGCCATAGGTGGGTACTGCATCCTGCAGAATGCTTTGCACGTCCGCCCGGAAGGCATTGAAACCAACATAGCCGAGCTCGTTTGCGAGGCGGGTGACTGTGTTCGGATTGACCCCCGAATGGTTCGCCAACCCGCGAATGGAACTAAAGGCAACGAGAGGCAAGTTGTCGAGGACCCAAGTTGCAAACGAACGCAATGCTGGCGTTCCGCTTGTACCGACTTTCGCCAGACCCACCCTCAGTGTCTCCATTTTGCTCATTTGTCTTGTACCTTTAGTGAGATTTTCGCGAACTCTAGCATGGTGAACTTTAGACGAAAGTAATTCGTTTGATTTATTTTACGGGGGTATATAATACAAACGTACCAAATGTCGGCAGGTGCTTCGAAAGCATGACCTTGCAGACCGTTTTTCGTCCCTGTCGGATAAATGATGCACGCCCGAACCCCGCGTCAACCAAAGGACCTTCGTTATGACGAGCCACATATTTGGGCGATCCACAAAAGGATATTTGCCGGTCGCCGTTGAAGGGGATGGTTGTTACCTGATTGATGACCAAGGGCGCAGATATCTGGATGGGTCTGGCGGCGCAGCGGTGTCTTGCCTTGGCCATTCAAATCCTGCGGTGCGCGCAGCATTGCACGCGCAGATTGATCATCTGGCATTTGCACATACAGGTTTTTTCACGTCAGAACCTGCTGAACGGTTGGCTGACCGTCTGATTGAGAATGCGCCTGAGGGGATCGATCGCGTTTATCTTGTGTCGGGTGGGTCCGAGGCTGTCGAAGCCTCGATCAAGCTTGCGCGGCAGTATTTCCTTGAGATTGGTCAGCCCGAACGGCATCGCGTCATCGCACGTCGCCAAAGTTATCACGGCAACACGCTTGGTGCGCTTGCGGCGGGGGGCAACGTCTGGCGTCGGACCCCATTCGCGCCGCTACTTGCAGACACGACGCATATCAGCCCCTGCTTCGAATATCGGGATCGCGCCCCCGATGAGACGCAGGAGGTCTATGGCCAGCGAGTTGCGAACGAGCTTGAGACCGAAATCCTGCGACTGGGGCCGGAAACTGTGATGGCCTTCATCGCTGAGCCAGTCGTCGGTGCCACCACTGGCGCAGTGCCTGCTGTGCCGGGTTATCTGCGGCGTATTCGCGAGATTTGTGACCGCTACGGTGTCCTGCTAATCCTAGACGAGGTGATGTGTGGCATGGGTAGAACCGGATATTTGTTCGCCTGCCTTGAAGACGGCATCGCGCCTGACATGATCACCATCGCAAAGGGCCTTGGTGCGGGTTACCAGCCTATCGGCGCATTGCTGACCTCGGCGGCGATCTACGATGCGATAGCTGCTGGGACCGGGTTTTTCCAACATGGGCATACTTATATGGGGCACGCGCTTGCGGCGACGGCAGCCAATGCCGTTCTGGACGAGATACTGGACCGCGATCTGCTAAGCCGTGTTCGCACGCAGGGTAAAAAGCTCGATGCCGCACTTCGGGCTGCATTAGGACAGCACGCACATGTCGGCGATATCCGCGGACGCGGTCTGTTCCGCGGCGTCGAACTTGTCGCTGATCGCGAAACGAAAACGCCGTTCGACCCACAGCATGGTCTTGCGGCGCGGATCAAGAAAGAGGCCTTTGCCGCTGGATTGATCTGCTATCCGATGTCGGGCACGGTTGACGGTCAGCGGGGCGATCATGTTCTTCTTGCGCCGCCATTCATCATCGAAGACGCGCAAATTGACGAATTGGTCAGCAAGTTGTCGGTTGCCGTTGATCTGGCGATTGCGGCGTGAATCCAAGTCACCATCTGACGGTCGCGCCAATTGGGGCGGGTTCGGGCCAAAAAACCACCAGCGTTATCGCAGAGGTACAGCACGGTGGCAAAGCCGGGATCGGCTGAGAACAACCGTCTCTCGCCGATGGCGCTTTGGCAATAAATAACGCCGCGTGTGACTTGGATCTTGTTGCTGCAGCACAGGCAGTGTCAGAGCGGGCTCACGCCGGTGTCAGTCGGTTGGCGTTGCAAAACCCGGCTACGCATATCAGTAAGCCCCGGAATGTGTCTGCCTGGTCAAGGTCTGAAGGCACTTGGAAAGGGCGGACGGTGGAATGTTGATAAGGCTGAGATACTGGACAGCGCTGTTGGTTGTTGGCGGCATCGCGTTTGGCGTCTCGACGCAATGGGAGAAGCAACCCCAATCCCAGGAACCTCTTTATGCCAGCACCACGTCCGGCGATGAGGATCTTGAGATTTTGCTATCAACTGCAGGCACCGACTTGCCAGCGCAAGTGGACGACGCCGTGACATGGACAAGGGTCGTGGGCGCGGGCGACAGCCTGTCCGGGCTTCTCGCTGAGGCCGGCCTTGAGACGGATGCCCGCACCGAAGTGACCGCGGCGATCGGATCTGAATTTGATCTGCGTCACCTAAAGCCGGGAAACAGCCTCTCCCTGCAATTATCACCCGATGGTTTGCCCCAAACGGCCACGCTCGAAATCGAAGACGGGTCGCGCATTCTGGCAACCTTCAGTGCCGCACCGTCTGTCCAAAGGCTGGCACCCGACCTCGACAGCGTCCTGCGTGCGGGTGAAGCGACGGTCGGAAGTTCCATCTTTGCTGCACTGGACGATGCGGGCATTCCGACAAGGTTCGCGACAGACCTAGAGCTGATACTTGCTGGCACATTCGATCTGCGGACGGTTCTTGCTGGCGGCGAGCACATACGCCTGATGTGGCGGGAGTACCGGTCTGGCGACCGTGTAGTGGGCGAGCCGACCATCGATTTCGCGCAACTTGATCTGGCCGACGGACGCTATGAAATCCTGTGGCCGGATGACAATTCCCGGCGGTCTCGGATTTTTAGGGACGGACAGCTTGTGCGGACGTTCGATCAACCGATTCGAGGCGCAAGGCTCAGCTCTGCTTTCGGACTGCGGATGCATCCCGTTCATGGCACGATGCGGATGCACAGCGGTCTAGATTTTGCGGCCGCACAGGGCGCGATTGTCATGGCGACGCAAGGAGGCAAAGTCGCGTTCATGGGCGAGCGCAGCGGTTATGGGACTTTGGTCGAGCTGGATCATGGCGATGGCGTCCAGACCCTCTACGCGCACCTCAGCGCCTTGAACGAGGCTCTGCACGTTGGCCAACGCATCACTGCTGGGACAGAGATTGGCCGCGCTGGATCGACCGGCACCTCAACGGCACCGCATCTGCACTACGAAACTCGGGTTGACGACAAACCCGTCTCTCCTCTCACCGATACACGGCTGCACGGACCGGGCAATGACAAGTCGCGCACGACCAACTCTCTTGTCTTGGTGGACAGCATGCAAAGCGAACTCGACCGGCTGCTTGCATCAAGAGGATAGAGCGCCAACAATACGGACGCGGCACACTCAATGCGGACACTTCGACCGCGCGTGGCACGATCTCTGATATTATCTACTTTACCGTCAGGGGCGCGCGAAAGCCGCTGCGTATTGCGCCAGGCTCATGCCGTAGCGGCGGCGCATACGCTGGACATCGCCGAACCCGCTTTGTGTTGCCATCATTTTGAGTGACACGGCCTCTTCCAACAAGCCGCAGGCGTGTTTCATGTGCACACATTTCATGAACTGCGCAGGTGGCTCCGAAAGGTGCCGCTGGAACGCCCGAGATAGCGTGCGATGCTTCATCCCAGCCTCGGATGCCAGATCGCCAAGGTTCCAGCCCGGCTGGGATCAGCGATCACCGTTTCGACGAGGCGACCAAGCCCGCCTTCTTTCGCAAACTGGCCGGCGAGGTGCATGGCGTATTGGCTTTGCCCACCGGTGCGCCGCAGTTGCACTACTAGCTCGCGCGCGACCGTTAGGGCCGGCGCGTTGCCGTAATCGGCGCGGATGATCTCGAGCGCCAGATCGATCCCGGTAGTAACCCCGGCGGCGTGTCCTCTGGCTCCATTATGATTCAGCCCATCTGCATCTCGGGGTGGCTCGGCGGGACCAGCAGGTTCAGATGGCGAAACACGCCGCCGCGCGGCTCGTTCAGCATGAAGTTGCGAAGAGTTTGATCCTTGGCGATCCACGTCCGCTGCTCCCACAGGGTCTTGCCCGGTAGCGGGGCCACGCCGCCGACAATGACATCGCTGACATCGCCTTCGGCATGACAAGACAGGACATGAGTGGTTTCGCTGCTAAGAAACTTAGATGTCCTTCACCAGACGCAAGGCGTCATAGATGGCCGCATGGGTGTTGCGCGCGGATACGGCGTCACCGATGCGAAACAGTTGGAACGTTCCGTTTTCATTGCGCATGGCGGTCTGCGGATTACCTGCAATCAGCGCATCATAATCGACCTCACCCGCATTTGAGGCGAGTGGTTTTAGGTCGAAATACAACTCATCCAGCGGCAAAGTCCCGTAGTTTACGACGACCTGATCAACCTCAACTTCATAGGTATGATCGCTATAATCGGTGCCAATCGTGGCGGTTAGTGTGTTGCCGCTACGCACGACACCCATCAGGCGGCGCGTGACGGTAAAGGTCACATCCTTGTCTTGAAGGGACCGCATGTAAGGCACCAAATTCATCGCCATCACATCAGGAGAGAACGTGCGATCCGGCGTCATGATTTCGACCTTAGCGCCCGCATTTGCTGCGATCTCTGCGGCTTGCAGGGCTGGGTGATCGCCGCTTTCATCAAAGATCAGCACCTTGGCCGCAGGCTTCACATCGCCCGATATGATGTCCCACGCGGATACGACATGCGCTTGCTCGCCCTTTTGTTCAAACAGTTCCAGATTTGGCAGCCCGCCCGTTGCGACAATCACCACATCGGGGTTCAGGGCGGTCACATCGTCCGCTTCTGCCCAAGTGTTGAAATGGAACGTCACGTCCCGCGCGGCACATTGTGCCATGCGCCAATCGATGATCCCGATCATCTCGCGGCGACGTGGGGACCTCGCGGTCAACCGCACTTGTCCACCCGGTTCAGTGGCTGCCTCGAACACGGTCACATCATGGCCGCGCTCTGCGGCGACGCGCGCAGCCTCCAACCCCGCTGGACCGGCTCCGATGATAACAACCTTCTTTGGCGTTTCTGCCTTTGCAATATCATGCGGCATCGTCAATTCGCGCCCGGTGGCGGCGTTGTGAATGCACAGCGCCTCGCCTGCCTGATAAATGCGATCAAGGCAGTAGGTCGCGCCGACGCAGGGGCGAATATCATCCTCGCGGC
>CAWUXN010000107.1:0-3001 GCA_963926415.1 uncultured Loktanella sp. | reverse complement strand
CCGACGATTCAGCGTCAAGGCGACACCCGTATTCTGGTCGAGGTCCCCGGCGTCGGGTCCGCGCAGGAAGTCAAAGACATCATCGGCACCACTGCGCAGCTGACATTTCAGCCGGTCCTTGGCCGTTCGGCCAATGCCAGCGATCCCGTCAGCGCCGGGCAGGAAATTCTGCCATCCGTGGACGACACCGGCACATTCTATCTGCTGGATACGGCCCCGGTCGTCAGCGGCGAAGAACTGGTCGATGCGCAGCCCTCGTTCGACCAGAACGGCCGCCCTGCGGTCAGCTTCCGCTTTAACGTCAGCGGCGCGCGCAAGTTTGGCGACTATACGCTGGATCACATCAACGAGCCCTTTGCCATCGTGCTGGACAACGAAGTCATAAGCGCGCCGGTCATTCAAAGCCACATCGCTGGCGGCTCGGGCATCATTACGGGCAGTTTCACGGTCGAGGGTTCGACGAACCTTGCAGTGCTGTTGCGCGCGGGTGCCTTGCCCGCAAAGCTGAACTTTCTCGAAGAGCGGACCATCGGCCCGCAGCTGGGCCAAGACAGCATCGACGCCGGCAAGAAGGCCGCGATGGTAGGCTCTTTGCTGGTCGTTGGCTTTATGTGGATGACCTATGGGTTGTTCGGCTTCTTCGCTAACGTGGCGCTGATCATCAACATGGGCCTGATCTTTGGCGGCTTGTCCCTGCTGGGAGCGACGCTGACGCTACCGGGCATCGCGGGTATCGTGTTGACCGTCGGCATGGCGGTGGACGCCAACGTGCTGGTGTTCGAGCGTATCCGCGAAGAGCTGAAGACCGCAAAAGGCCCCGCCCGCGCGATCCAGCTGGGCTATGAACGCGCTCTTTCGGCCATTGTGGACAGTAACGTCACCACGTTGATCACGGCAGGCATTCTGTTCTATATGGGATCCGGCCCGGTGCGCGGTTTCGCCATCACCCTGGGTCTGGGCATTATCACGTCGATCTTTACCGCAATCTTTGTGACGCGGTCGCTGATCGTCATCTGGTTCGCCTGGCGGCGTCCGAAAACAATCGAGGTCTAGGGCTATGCGTTTGCGTCTGATTCCGGAAGATACCAAAATAAACTTTTTCGGTCTGTCCAAAATCACCTTTGGCGGGTCCATCTTGTTGCTGGTCCTGTCGATCGTTGCCTTTCTAGCCTTTGGCCTGAACTACGGCATCGATTTCAAGGGCGGCACTACGATCCGCACCGAAAGCACGCAAAGCGTCGATGTCGGTGCTTACCGCGCGGCGCTAGACCCGCTGGGCCTTGGTGATGTGGCCATAACTGAGGTGTTTGACCCCGGCTTTGGCCCCGATCGTAACGTGGCAGAGGTGCGCATTCAGGCGCAGGGTGACGCAGAAAGCATCGCCCCGGAAATAATCACCGCCATGCAGGATGCTCTGACCGCCGTAGACTCGAATGTGCAATTCGCATCCGTCGAAAGCGTCGGTCCCAAGGTGTCGGGAGAGCTGATCAAGTCCGCGATCTTTTCCGTCGTCGGTGCGATTGGCGCGATCGTGATCTATATCTGGCTGCGCTTCGAATGGCAGTTCGCGGTCGGCGCGATTGTGGCGTTGGTGCACGACGTCAGCCTGACCATCGGTCTGTTCGCATTGCTGCAAATCAAGTTCGATCTGGCAATCATTGCGGCCCTGCTGACCATCGTTGGCTATTCGATCAACGACACGGTCGTTGTCTTTGACCGGGTCCGCGAAAACTTGCGTAAATACAAGGTCATGCCCCTGATCGAGGTGCTGAATCTGTCGGCGAACGAAACACTGTCGCGCACCATGATGACATCCGGCACCACGCTGATGGCGCTGATCGCGCTGCTGGTGCTGGGCGGCGATGTCATCCGGGGCTTTGTGGTTGCGATCACTTGGGGCATATTGGTCGGAACTTATTCGTCGATCTACATCGCCAAGAACATCGTGCTGATGCTGGGCGTGAAACGCGATTGGTCCAAAAAAGACCCGCGCACTGTGGGTCGCTATGCCGACGTGGAAGGCAAATAAATGCGCCTGACCGAGATCACCTATGACAATGCGAAACCCATCGACGGCTATGGCCCCGGTTTCTTTCGCATTGGCGGCAAGGTGATCGAGGGGGCGGTGACGGTGATGCCGTCCGGCATCGCCAACTGGGGCGGCTATGACGACACGGCGGCGCTGCTGGACATGGCCGACAAGGTAGATGTGATATTTGTCGGCACCGGAGCGGAAATCGCGCATCCCCCCGCCGCCTTTCGCCAGACGCTAGAGGCTGCAGGCCTTGGCGTTGAAGCAATGGCATCCCCTGCCGCTTGCCGCACCTACAACGTCCTACTGAGTGAAGGACGGCGGGTTGCGCTCGCGCTGTTTCCGGTCTGAGCGCGATGCTGCAGGTCCGCGGCCTGTGCTGCGCGCGCGGTGGTGTGCCGGTGCTGGAAGGCGTGTCCTTTAACGTGAAGGTTGGCGAAGCGCTGATCCTGCGCGGCCCTAACGGCGTAGGCAAGACGACTTTGCTGCGCACGCTGGCAGGGTTGCAGCCCGCGCTGGACGGCACGGTCGATTATCCTGACGGGACCGTTGCCTATGCCAGCCACGCTGACGGAATCAAGACAGCGCTGACGGTCACCGAAAATCTGACGTTCTGGGCGCAAGTTTACGGGCGTAGCGTGCCGGACACAGTTTACGACAGCTTTGATCTGACCAGCCTGCGGACACGCGCTGCCGGCACCCTGTCGGCTGGGCAAAAGCGGCGGCTGGGATTGGCGCGGCTTGGCGTGATTGGGCGCAGCGTGCTGTTTCTGGACGAGCCGACAGTCAGCCTTGACGGTTTTTCTGTACGTATGTTCGCGGATTGGATGCGCGATGTGCATCTGGCGGGCGGCGGCTGCGCCGTGATCGCGACGCATATCGACCTTGGCCTTGATGCGCCCGCGCTGGACCTGACGCCCTATGTGGCGCAGCCTGATGCGGATGGCGGCGCGGACGAGGCGTTCTTGT
>CAWUXN010000106.1:0-17183 GCA_963926415.1 uncultured Loktanella sp. | reverse complement strand
CTGCGGCGTCAGCGCCTGTTGTCGCGGCAAATCCCACCGGGGCAGCAGATGCCCTAAATAAGGCTGCCCCGGCGCAAATCCGATCGCCAGCACCGACACCTCGCATGCTGCAAGCTCTGCCCGCGCATCGGCCTCGCTTAGCCCCGCCAAACCCGCTGCCTCTGCCAGTTGCGGCCCAGCATCACCGCCAAAACACGCCGGTATCGTCCAAAGCCGCCCCCGCGTGCGCTCGGCCCCGCGCGGGGCATCCAGCAAGTATTGCAAGCGCGCGGCCAGAACATCCCGCGCCACCGCAGCAGGATCAAAGCGCACCAGCACTGACGTCAGCGCCGTCGCGACTTCGCATACCCCAGCCACATGCGCCGCACGCACCACAGCGCCAAAGCCAATCGCCGCCTCTGTCTGCGGGTACCTTCCGTCGCCAAAACGCACAACGATACCCTCCTGCCCCAGCGCGTGCATCGACCAAGGCACTTCGGAACGATCATCATCTGGCGAACTTAACATAGCGCAAACTCTCAAAGGCAGCAGGCTCCACTTTGAGGTCGCGAGCCCCATTGTCAACGCTCCGCCTTGGGACGGCGGGCGGGGCGTCTTGCCCGGCAAAGGCGGGCAACAGCGCCGTACCGCCTCCCCTTTACCCCGCATGAAAAATCCGTCACGCCACCCCGATGAAGATCACCACACCCTTCCCCGATCCGCCCGCCCCCGGCACCGCCATCACCGTCGCCCCTGGCGTGCTTTGGATGCGCCTACCGCTGCCGATGGCGCTGGATCATGTGAACATCTACGCGCTGGATGACGGGGACGGCTGGACGATCATCGACACCGGCTTTGACAGCCGCACCACGCGTGCGCTTTGGGCCGACCTGATCTCGGGGCCGCTCGCGGGCAAACCCGTCACCCGCCTGATAGTCACCCACCACCACCCTGACCACGTCGGCCTTGCCGGCTGGTTCGTGGACCAAGGCGCGAAGCTTTGCATGCCACGCACGGCGTGGCTGATGGCGCGAATGCTGACGCTGGATGCCCAAGATATGCCCACCGCCGCCCAAATCACCTTCTGGGAACGCGCAGGCATGGACGCCGAGACTTTGGCCCGCCGCCGCAGCGAAAAACCTTTTAACTTCGCCGACTGCGTCCACCCCCTGCCACTCGGCTTTACCCGCCTGACCGAAGGCGGCACGATCGCGATGGGGGGCCGCAGGTGGGATATCCGCATGGGCGACGGCCACGCGCCGGAACACGCGACCTTCTGGTCCTGCGAAGACAACCTCGTGATCGGCGGCGACCAATTGCTGCTGTCCATCAGCCCTAACCTCGGCGTCTACCCGACAGAGCCTGACGCCGACCCCGTAACGGACTGGATCGACAGCTGCACCCGGTTTCAAGACCACGCCCATCCCGATCAACTCATTCTTGGCGGCCACAAATTGCCCTATACCGGGCTGCCCTTGCGCCTGACCCAGATGATCGACAATCACCACGCCGCCTTGGATCGCCTGCATGCCCATATCGCCGTACCACGCACCGCTGGCGACTGCTTTGCGCCACTGTTCAAACGCACCATCGGGCCAGAGGTTTACGGCCTTGCCATTGTCGAGGCCGTGGCCCACCTGAACCACCTGCACCAGGCCGGCCGCGCCACGCGCACCTTGGGTGCGGACAATGCGTGGTATTTTCAGGCCACTGCTTGACGCGACCTTAACCCTTTGCTGCGCAACCTACGGCAATGTAGCTGCACCCCGCCCCCTTGACGCCAGCCTCACTCGGCCCGGCACTGCACCTTGCCAATATCCGTGGCCCGCTGCCCCACGCGCTTGACCTGACCGAAGGGCAGGCCCCCCGCCACTGCGTCCGCTGCGCATGTATAGGCACGCTCATCGGCGATGCACTGGGGCTCAATGCCGGGGATATGGATGACCTCTATTACACCCTGCTGCTTAAGGATCTCGGCTGCTCCTCCAACGCCGCCCACATTTGCGAGCTGTATCTCGCCAACGATCTGACCTTCAAACGGGACTCCAAGAACATCGACAGCAGAACCACCGCTGCCCTGCGATTCGTCTTTGCCCAAACCGGCCTCAAATCCGGACTGTCAGAACGATTTCGCTCCATCGTCAATATTCTGCAAAACGGCGGCGACATCGTCCGCATCTTGATCAAAACACGCTGCCATCGCGGGGCCGCCATTGCCGCGCGTATGCGGTTTTCGGCAGCCGTGCAGGACGGTTTCCGCGATCTGGATGAACATTGGGACGGCGGCGGGTGCCCCGTAGGGCTGACCGGCGCGGCGATCCCCCTGAACGCCAAGATCGCGTTGCTGGCGCAGATCATCGATATCTGTACAACTGATGGCGGACGCGATGCCGTACGGATGGAAACGATCCGCCGCGCAGGCACATGGTTCGATCCCGCGCTAGTCGCAACCTTTACCCACCTATCCCACGACCCCGACTTCTGGGCCGACCTGACCAGCCCGGGGTTAGAGATGGCGGTCTTTGCCTTGCCCGCCTTCCAGCGCAGCAACCCAGTCAATGACGGCTATTTGGACGATATCGCACAGGCATTTTCCGACGTCGTCGATGCCAAAAGCAGCTTTAGCGCCGACCATTCCAGCCGTGTGACCCTTTACGCCGACATGATCGCCGAACAGATGGGCTATACTCTGGAACGCCGCCGCTGGCTGCGGCGCGCGGCCTTGCTGCACGATCTGGGCAAGCTGGAGGTCAGCAATCAGGTGCTGGACAAGCCGGGCAAGCTGGTCGCCGCAGAATGGGCCAGCGTGCGTGCCCACACAGACGCCGACAGCGCAATCCTGACCCGCATCAGCGCCTTTGCCAACATTGCCCACATCGCCCGCGATCATCACGAACGGCTGGACGGCACCGGTCATCCCAATGGGCGGGGCGCAGATCAGCTTACACAGGACGTGCGAATCGTGACGGTGCCTGATGTCTTTGTCTCGCTCTCGGCCGAACGCCCCTACCGCGCCGCCATGCCCATTGATGAAGTCCTTGCCATTTTGGACAGTGATCGCGGCACAGTCTTTGATCCAGATTGCATCGACGCGTTGCGCACAGGCATTGGTGCCCTGGCCAAAGCGGCGCACTGACGCACCACCAAGCCGCACGCAGGGCGTGACAGCCTCGCCGCAATGAGCTAGATCACAGACAAATCGACAGACAAGGACATACCAAATGGCAGATCATAAGCACGGCGAAATGGACATCACTGTTCAGGAAAAAACCTTTGACAGCTTCATCTGGTTCGTCTCGCGCGGCACCATCGGGATCATCATTTTCCTGATCTTCCTCGCGCTCGTCAACGGCTGATGATTTCTCGCCGAGCGCTGGTTTTCGGCCTGCCACTGGCAGCAGCCGGGGCATGCTCTGCGCCGCAAACGTCCTCTACGCCGACGATGATAGCGTCAAAGCGATTCGTCGGCTCCGGTCCGCGTATGTTGACGCTTTATACCATGCGCAACGTCTCGACCGGCAGCGGCGCGCACAGCAGCGTTCTGATCGATGCGCCCAGCCAGCGGATCATTTTTGACCCCGCCGGAAGCTTTCGCCACTCAGCGATCCCTGAACGAAATGACGTCCTCTTCGGCGTCACACCTCAGGTAGAGGCGTATTACGTCTCCTACCACGCAAGAGAGACGTATTACGTCTTGGGTCAATCCATACAGGTCAGCGACGCCGTTGCCGAACAGGCGATCAACCTCGCCTTGGACAACGGCCCCGTAGCACAGTCGTTCTGCACCAACGCGACATCGCGCCTGCTGCGCAGATTGCCCGGTTTAGGTGCTGTGCCGCAAACGTTCTTTCCGAATACGCTGGCAAAGGGCTTTAGCCGCCTACCCGGCGTAACAACCCGCGAATGGCATGAAAACGATCCCGATAACAAGGTTCTGGCCTTGGCCGAAATTGAAATGCAGATGCGTTAACTGCGCGCCCCCACTCCGATTTTTCGACGAAAAATTGGAGTGGGGGCGTTACAGCAGGCTCGCCGCAAACAGACCCACATAGAGCGCTGCGAACCCTGCAAAAATCGCCCAGATCACCGCTTTCGTCCACAAACCAACCGCCAGCGCCACCGCCGCCGCGCACAACCGCAGCGCATCCGGCTCTCCTCCTGTCGCGGCAGGCCACAGCACTAGCGGTGCCACCAGCCCCGGCAACACAGCCACCGGCGTATAGCGCAGCAGCCGTAGCACGATCGGCGGCATCGCGCGGTTGCCGATCAGCCCCAAAAACGAAAACCGGATCAGAAACGTGCCAACCGCCAGCGTCCCGATAATCCCCCAGATCTGCAACGTTGAATAGCTCATGTCCGTTCCTCCACCAACACGCCGACCGCCATGGCGCAGCCCGCCGCGATCAACAGGCCAAAGCCCGACGGCAAACCGCTGAGCAACAGCGCCACCGTCACCGACGTCGCCGCCGCCGCCAAATGCGCCGACGTGCGCAGCATCGGGGCCACCATCGCCAAAAACGTAATCGGCAGCGCAAAATCCAGCGCCATCGCTTCCGGGATCGTCGCCCCTACCAGCACGCCAACCGCCGTCATCGCGCACCAGATCGGAGTGATCGGCGTGGCCACCCCAAAGAAATACATCACCTTCTGCTTCAGAGTCAGGTCAGGCTCTTCCTCATAAGCCTTCACACTCGCCAGATAGGTCTGGTCGAACAGCAGATACGCAACGCACGCCCGCTGCCACAGCGGAGCGGCCCCGATATGCGGCACCAGCGCCGCGGAATACATCGCCATGCGCAGGTTCACCGCCAGCGCCGCCAACAGGACAAAAGCGATGCCTGCCTGATCCACCATCATCTGCAGCGCGGCAAACTGCGACGCCCCAGCGATGACCAGCACCGTGAACCCCATCGCCTGCCCCAGCGTCAGCCCCGCATCCGTCGCGGCGACACCAAACAGCAGCGAAAACGGCACCACCACGATCACGAATGGGGCACCATCGCGCAGCCCGCGGGCATAGACAGATTTCACGGTGGCAGCGGTCATAAGATTGGCCTAGTTTTGGGTTATCGCGCCGTGCCTACCCCCGCGTCCAAGGATTGACAATTGGCCACCCTGACTGACACCCCCTATCTGATCGCGCCGCAGCCCACCCTGCCCCGCCTAACTCGCGCCGTCACCGGCACGGACCAAACCGGTGCCCACGTCGATCTGCGTGTGGTCGAGGAGCGCCCCCTCACGATCTACCTCAACAGCCGCGAAATCGTCACCGCTATGACCATCGGCGATTACCCGACCTATCTGGCGCTTGGGTTCCTGCGCAACCAAGGCATGTTGTCAGATACCGATCAGGTCACCGGCGTCGACTATGACGAGGAACTCGAGGTCGTCGTCGTCCGCACGGCGATTGAGACGAATCACGAAGCCAAACTGCAAAAGAAAACCCGCACATCCGGCTGCGCCGTCGGCACCGTTTTCGGCGACATGATGGAAGGCCTCGAAAGCCTCCAACTCCCGCAGACGCCGCTGAAAACCTCAGACCTCTACACCCTCGCCGCCACCATCAGCCGGACCCCTAGCTTGTACCTCGAGGCAGGCGCAATCCACGGCACCGTCTTGTGCCAGGGCAACACCCCGCTTGTGTATATGGAGGACGTCGGCCGCCACAACGCCGTCGACAAAATCGCAGGCTGGATGTTTGCCGAAGGCGTTAGCCCTGACGACAAAATCCTCTACACCACCGGCCGCCTGACCTCTGAAATGGTCATCAAAACCGCCCTCATGGGCATTCCCACCCTCGTCTCCCGCTCCGGCTTCACCGCCTGGGGGGTAGAGATCGCCAATCAAGTCGGCCTCACCCTCATCGGCCGGATGAAAGGCCAGCGCTTCACCTGCCTCGCGGGCGATCAACGCCTGATCCGCGACGCCGACCCCGCCGCCATTCCAGACGAGCCGCGCAAACAAAGCCGCAAGGCAACCGAATGACCCCCCACGCTCCTCAACCCACGCGCCCTTACTTCTTCTCGTCAACAACACCTCGGGGGGCGGCGCAGTCGCGGGGGCAGCGCTCCCTCCCCCTCCTTCCCCATACTCAACTTTCTTCAGGTCAAAAATACCTCGGGGGGCGGCGCAGCCGCGGGTGCAGCGCTCCCTCCACCCCTCCCCATGACGTGAGCCTCACCTCATGATGCAACCATTCGGCCTTATCCTCATGGGTGGACAAGCCACCCGCATGGGCGGCGGCGACAAGGGCCTGCTGCCCTTGGGCGACAGCACCATCCTGACATATGTTCTGGGTCGCCTGACCCCGCAAGTTGACCGCGTTGCACTGAACGCCAATGGCGATCCAGCGCGCCTTGAACACCTCAAACTCCCCATCCTACCCGACAGCATCCCCGAACACCCCGGCCCGCTGGCGGGCACCCTAGCGGGCCTCGACTGGGCTGCGTCCATTGGCGCGACCCATATCGTCACTGCCGCCGCCGACACGCCCTTCCTGCCCTGCGATTTGGTCCCGCAACTGCTGATGGCAGGCGGCGACACAGGCTTCGCCCTCGCCGCCTCTCCTAGCGGTCGCCAGCCGACCTTTGGCCTCTGGCCTGTCACATTGCGCGAACCGCTGCGCCAGGCGCTCCACGAGGGCCTTCGCAAAATCGTCCAGTTCACACGCGCCCATAATGCCGGCACGGCGGAATTCCCCGACGACGACGCGTTTTTCAACGTGAACACCCCCGATGACCTGATGACTGCAAAGGCAATGCTATGAACCTCTTCGGCGTCACCGGCTGGAAAAACGCCGGCAAAACTGGCCTGATGGAACGCCTCGTGACCGAGATTACGGGACGCGGCTTTACCGTCTCCACCCTCAAGCACGCGCATCATAGCTTTGATGTGGACCACCCGGGCAAGGACAGCCACCGCCACCGCGTCGCAGGCGCGTCTCAGGTCCTGCTAGCCTCCGGCACCCGCTGGGCACTGATGACCGAATTGCGCGACGAACCAGAGCCGACGCTTGCCGACCTGATCGCTAAACTCGACCCCGTCGATCTGATCCTTGTCGAAGGTTATAAACGCGACACCCATCCCAAGATCGAAGCGTTCCGCACGCAGACCGGCAACCCCCTGATTGCCCTGAACGATCCCACAATCAAGGCCATCGCCACCGACACCCCTCTCGATATCAACCGCCCGCAATTCGACCTTGATAACACCACCGCCGTCGCGGATTTCATTTTGGCGCAAGTCGGCCTGCAGCCTCGCGCATGAGCTTTGATACCGTCATCATGGTCGACTGGTCGGGCGGCAACGATCGCGGTGCCACGCCGAAAAAGGACGCCATCTGGACCTGCATCGCCCGCGCAGGGCAGGCAGAAGCACCGCTCTACCACCGCAACCGCCAGCAAGCCGAAACCTACCTCCGCGACGTCTTGGCCACCGAACACACCGCAGGCCGCCGCACCCTCGCCGCCTTCGATCTGTGCTTTGCGTACCCCACCGGGTTTGCCGAAAAACTCACTGGCAGTGATGACCCACTGGCCCTCTGGGATTGGTTCGAGGCCCGTGTCAGTGACACCCTCACCGGTAACAGTCGCTTTGACCTCGCAGGTCAAATAAACACGCAATTTCCCGGTACAGGCCCATTTTGGGGCAATGGGCGACCTAATCACGACGTCCCCCACTTGCCACGCAAGGGCCTTGACCGCAGCGCCCACGGCTTACCCGAACACCGCGCCACGGACCGCGCCGCGCCCGGTGCCTTCTCGCCGTGGCAACTAGCCGGCGCAGGTGCCGTCGGCGGCCAAGTCATCATGGGCCTGCCCATGCTCTCGCGCCTGCGCCACTATTTCGGTGCCGCCCTGTCGGTCTGGCCCTTCCAATCACCCGGCACGCCGATTGTTCTGGCCGAGTCATATTTCTCCCTCCTCCCCACATCCCTGCTAACGGACCACCCAATCCGCGATGCCGCCCAAGTCTCGCTCTATGCCCGCGCTTTTTCGGCCCTGACACCAGACCAGTGGCAAACCGTCCTCGACGTCGCGCCAACGCCCGAAGGCTGGGTGCTCGGCCTCGGCCACCAAGACCTGCTGAAAGATGCCGCCATGCCCGACCTGCCCCCGCCGCCCCTGCGCAACGACTGCTTCGCCATGCCCCAAGGCGCGCGCTGGACCCCGGTGGACGACGCGCTCGCCCACCTGCGCGCACACCTCTCGCCCGTGACGGCAACCGAAACCATTCCCCTGATGCAAGCCGCTGGCCGCATCCTCGCCGCCCCCGTCACCGCCGCCCGCAGCCACCCGCCGCACGCCAACGCTGCTGTCGATGGCTACGCTTTCGCCGGGCCTCTGGCCGCCAGCCCACACACCCTGCCCCTTCACCCAGGCCGAGCCGCCGCTGGCCAACCTTTCTCTGGCACAGTTCCGCGGGGCCACCCCCTGCGCATCCTGACCGGGGCCAACATCCCCGCCGGTACCGACACCGTTGTCCTGCAAGAGGACACGACTGCCAACGCCACCCACATCGCCCTGCACGGCCCCCTGAAACAGCGCGCAAATGCCCGCAAAGCGGGCGAAGACATGGCTGCAGGCGATGAAATCCTGCCCGCTCGCCGCCGCCTAACCCCAGCCGACCTCGCAACCCTCGCCGCCTGCGGCACAGGCAGCGTCACCGTGCACAAGCGCCTGCGCGTCGGCGTCCTGTCCACCGGCGACGAACTGCGCCCGCCCGGAGACACTGCAACCAACGGCCAGATCTATGACGCCAACCGCGCCATGCTGCTCGCAGATATCGCCCGCTGGGGGCACCAAGCGATCGACCTCGGCATCGCCCCCGACGACCGCCCCATTCTGCGGGGCATCCTCGACGCCGCTGCAACCCAATGCGACGCGATCCTCACCTCCGGTGGTGCCTCTGCCGGCGACGAAGACCACATGTCCGCCCTGCTGCAAGGCACCGGCACCCTTGCCCTGTGGCGTATCGCGATGAAACCGGGCCGCCCACTGGCACTGGGGATATGGCAAAACACACCCGTCTTCGGCTTGCCTGGCAACCCCGTCGCGGCCCAAGTCTGCGCCCTAATCTTCGCCCACCCCGCTTTGGCCCACCTGTCCAGCGCAGACTGGCCCACCCCGCAGGGCTTCACCCTCCCCGCCGCGTTTACCAAATCCAAAAAAGCAGGCCGCCGCGAATACCTGCGCGCCCGCATCACCGATGGAGCCGCCGAAGTCTTCCCCTCCGAAGGCTCCGGCCGGGTCTCTGGCCTGTCATGGGCCACGGGCCTCATCGTCCTGCCCGATGCGGCCGCCAACATCACCCCCGGCACCCCGGTGACCTACATCCCCTTCGCCAGTTTCGATCTGTGAAGATCGCCCCCGGCATCCCGGCGGGCCAAACCGAGCAGGCTGCCGCCCTTTACTGGGACGCCTTCGGTGCCAAACTGGGCCGCGTGCTGGGCCCTACTCCGCGCGCCTTGCGTTTCATCGCCGATGTCATTGACCCCAGCCACGTCCTCAGCGCCACGGACGAAAACGGCCAACTCATCGGCATCGCAGGCTTTAAAACCCACCGCAGCGCATTCGTCGCAGGCACGCTGCAAGACCTCGCCCGCCACTATAGCTGGCCCGGCGCACTCTGGCGCAGCGCCCTGCTGTCGCTGCTGTCGCGCGACACCGAAAACATGAACTTCCTCACCGACGGTCTGGCCGTCGCCAGCCACGCCCGCAGCAGCGGCGTCGGTACCACCCTGCTGAACGCTCTTTCAGCCGAGGCCCGCGCCCGCCACTACCCCGCCCTGCGCCTCGACGTCGTCGACAGCAACCCACGCGCGCAGGCGCTCTACACCCGCCTCGGCTTCACCCAAACCAACACAACAAAGATCGGCCCCCTACGCCACATCTTCGGCTTCCGGCGCACCATCACCATGGTACGCCCGGTCTAACCCTTCTACTCGTCAAAAATATCTCGGCGCGCGCGGGGGGACTGGCCCCCGCCTTACGATTTTTCGACCAAAAATCGGCTACCCCGCCCCGATCAAAACGCCCGCGCCAAACACCAGCGCGCCGCCCACAACCACCTGAAACGCTGCGCGCAAAAACGGCGTCTGCATGTAGCGGTTCTGGATCCAGGCAATCGCCCAAAGCTCCACAAACACCACGATCATCGCGATGATCGTCGCCGTCCAGAAGTCGGCAATCAGATAGGGCAGCGCGTGCCCCAAACCGCCCAAGGTCGTCATCACACCCGCCGCGATGCCGCGCTTGATTGGCGATCCCCGGCCCGAAATGGCACCATCATCCGACGCCGCCTCGGTGAAGCCCATGGAAATCCCCGCTCCGATACTCGCCGCCAGACCCACCAGAAACGTCGTATGCGTATCCTGCGTGGCAAAGGCAGTGGCAAAGATCGGGGCCAGCGTGCTGACCGAGCCATCCATGAGGCCCGCAAGGCCCGGCTGCACCCAGGTCAGCACAAACTGCCGGTGCGCCGCGGCATCTTCCTCGGTCTTCGCATCTGGTCCCAGATTATGCTCGATCAGCTGATCGGCCTTCTCGACATGATTGCTTTCTGCCTGCGCAAGATCACCCAACAAGCGCCGCGTGCCCGCGTCCGACGTCGCCTGCGCCGCCGTGTGATAAAACCGCGCGGCGTCCCGCTCCATCTGGCCGGCTTCTTCGCGGATACGCTCCAGTCCCAGATTGGACGTCAGCCAGATCGGCTTGCGTGCGTAAAACCCTGACACGTGCTCTCGCCGGATCAAGGGGATCACATTGCCGAACCGCTCTTGGTGCAGCTCGATCAGCCGCTGCCGGTGCCCGTCCTCCTCCTCGGACATGCCATCAAACACGGCGGCAGAGGCGGGATACTCCGCGCGCAGCATCTCGGCATAGCTGCGATAAATGCGGCCATCGTCTTCCTCAGAGGAAATCGCGAGCGCCAAGACCTCTTGCTCGCTAAGATCAGAAAACCGGCGGCGATTGGCAAAACCTGGAATCATTGGGGCGGCCCTTAATTTAGAATGGTTCCAAACTAAGCCGAATCGCTGCCTCTGCCAAGTCCCCTGGCCAATTTCCTAATCCAGACGGCGCACGTCCAAATGGTTACCACCCTGCCGCTGTGCGACCTCGAACCGCCCGGATTTGCGTAGCAAATCACTCAGCTTGGCGCTGCCATAGGTGCGCGGATCAAACTCCGGATGGGCGCTGACCATGTATTGACCCAGCTGCCCCAGCGAATACCAATCGCCATCCGGGTCGATGCTGTTCATCGCTTGAATGACCAGCGGCACGACCTTGCTGGGCTGCTCCTTTACATTGCCGCCATCACCGTTGCTGCGCGGCGCAGGCTGGCTCGCATCACTCTGCACCGCCTGTTCGACAGCATCGGCGCCAAGGTTTTCGACAAAGATGAACCGCTTGCAGGCGCGGCGAAACGCATCCGGCGTCTTCTTCTGCCCAATACCGTAAACATCAAGACCCTGCTCGCGGATGCGGCTGGCCAGCGATGTAAAATCGCTGTCGGAACTGACCAGCACGAACCCTTGAAACCGCCCCGTATGCAGCAGGTCCATCGCATCGATTACTAGTGCGATATCGCTGGAATTTTTACCCGTCGTATAGGCGGGCGACTGCTGCGGGTTCAGGCCGTGTTCCATCAAGACTTTGTTCCAGCCCCCCAGCTGCGGGCTGGCGAAGTCGCCGTATATGCGCCGCACGCTGGCCTCACCGAAACTTGCCACTTCTTCAAAGATCGCAGTGGCAAATTTCGGAGACGTGTTATCGGCGTCAATCAGCACGGCGAGCAGCGGGCGTTTCTCGGGCATGGGAGTGTCCTTTCAAGTTGCCACTGACCTAGCGCAGGTCGCATCCCGTCACCAGCCCACTGCGAGCGTTATCAGCTGGCGATGCCGTGGGTGCCGCGCACCGGATAATCGTTCTTGCGGATGAATGTCAGACCATCCAGCAACCCCTTCAACGCAGGCCGCGCAAAGGGCGCGTTCGAGATGTCGATAATCTGCAACGTCCCATCACCGCGCACGACAAAGGCGGCAGGCTCGGAAAACGATCGATCCGTTTCCTGCGGGCTACGCGGATCGGACACGAACAGCCCCAGCGCGTTCATCTGCTCAACACTCAGATCAATACCGACAACGCCGTCATAGCCGATGTCATCCACCTCGGCCTTAGCCTCACCAATGGGTCTGCGGAAACCGCAAGAACATCAACGTCGATCGCATTGAAATCAGACAACATACCGTTCAGCTCTATCAGATAGGATTTGCAGATCGGGCAATGCTTGCCGCGATAAACGATGACCAGCTGCCAGTTGCCCTTCGCAGGATCAGGCGATCCCAGCATGACTTTATGACCTTCGACGGTCTGGACGGTCAATTTTGGAATTGCTGCACCGGGTGTCAGCGTTTTGGGCATGGTGATCTTCCTTATTTATATGTGTCACCGTCCCAACGGTGCGGCGCTCTGCCAGTTCCATCACCCAATCTTCACCACGCGCACTAGTCCTTTCTTATGGTCAAAAATACCTCAGGCTTGGGGGGCTGGCCCCCGCCGATTTTTCGGCGAAAAATTGGGGACTCTCACCCAGAACAACGCAAAATGCCCGGTCGTGATGACCGGGCTTTGCATGAAGGCTTCGTAAAGATCAGTAAATCACAACACCGCGGATGCTCTCGCCCTTGTGCATCAGATCAAAGCCCTTGTTGATGTCTTCCAGCGGCATGGTATGGGTGATCATCGGGTCGATCTCGATCTTACCCTGCATGTACCAGTCTACAATCTTGGGCACGTCGGTTCGCCCGCGCGCGCCGCCAAATGCGGTACCGCGCCAGCTGCGGCCAGTTACCAGCTGGAAGGGACGCGTGCTGATTTCAGCGCCAGCGGGGGCGACACCAATGATGATGCTTTCGCCCCAGCCCTTGTGCGCCGATTCCAGCGCGGTGCGCATGACGTTCACGTTGCCGGTGGCGTCAAAGGTATAGTCGGCACCGCCGCCGGTCAACTCGACCAGATGGCCGACCAGATCGCCCTTCACTTCTTTGGGGTTCACGAAATCGATCATGCCGAAACGTTTGCCCATGGCGACCTTGTCCGGGTTAATGTCGACGCCGACGATCTGCGCGGCCCCTGCCATCCGCAGGCCTTGGATCACGTTCAGACCGATGCCGCCCAGACCAAAGACAATCGCGCGGCTGCCGAATTCCACTTTTGCGGTGTTGATCACGGCACCAATGCCGGTCGTCACGCCGCAACCGATATAGCAGATCTTGTCGAACGGCGCGTCGTCGCGGACCTTGGCCAAGGCGATCTCTGGCAACACGGTGTGGTTCGCGAAGGTCGAACAGCCCATGTAATGCAGGATCGGCGTGCCATCGAGCATCGAGAACCGCGACGTGCCGTCAGGCATGACGCCTGCGCCTTGAGTCGTGCGGATCTTTTGGCACAGGTTCGTTTTGGGGTTCAGGCAGTAATCGCACTCGCGGCACTCGGGCGTATAAAGAGGTATGACGTGATCGCCGGGCTTGAGCGACGTGACGCCCTCGCCGACTTCGAGCACGATTCCGGCACCTTCGTGGCCCAGAATCGCGGGAAAGGCACCTTCGGGGTCGTCGCCGGACCGGGTGAATTCGTCGGTGTGGCACAGGCCAGTTGCCTTGATCTCGACCAGCACTTCGCCGGCTTTGGGCCCTTCAAGGTTCACTTCCATGATCTCAAGGGGTTGTCCGGCCTTCAGGGCCACGGCTGCACGGGTTCGCATGGGGGATGCCTTTCTAGGGGATCGCGTTTTGCGCAGGCTGGGTGAATTTGCACCAAAGTTCAACCCAGCGCTTGCCAAATCGGGGTCACTCGCAGCAATGTACGTACATGAAAAAGATGCTTTTGATCTTGCCGCTGCTGGCGGCGTGCACACCCGCCCCCACCGCCGCACCGGATGGCCGCCAGATTGGCGGCGACGCCTGTGGCGCTTCGCAATACGCCGACAAAATCGGTCAATCGCTGGGCAGTGCCCGCTTCCCGCCAAATTCGGAAATGCGCCTAATCAACCCCGGAGAGATGGTGACGCAGGAATATATCCCGACCCGTCTGAACGTCGAAATTGATGGCCCAGGGCGGATCGTGGCCGTCACTTGCGGCTGATCACAGCCCTGCCTCTGATCCTGTCAGCCGCCTGCGCCAGCACCCCGGCGCTGCGCACGGCGATGCCCGGCGCATCCGATCCTGTTGTTGACGTGGCGGCCCTGCTGTCAGGTCCAGGGGTCGAAAATTCATGCGGCGCGCGGCGCCACGGCAGCCTGCTGGGCAAGGATGCGACGGTGCTGGAACGCACGTTGGTCCTTGGGCCAGTGCAGGTGCTGCGCCCCGGCAGCATTGCCGCGCAGGATTTTCAGGCGGACCGCGTAAACTTTGTCATCGGGCGCGATGGCACGATTGCGGACATCACCTGCGGCTGAACTGGTGAAGGGTCTGGGGGTCTTGCAAGTCCCGGCAGTGCGCACTGGGGAGGCAATGTGACGTGCACCACCGGTGCCTTGCAAACCAACCTGATTAGCGGAGGGTCATGGCGTAAAGATGGGCAGGCGGCGGCAACGCTGGGGTCTTATAAAGGCAAAAACCGGGCGGCGGCTTGATTTGCGCGCGCGAGTGCGCAAATCTTAATAATGACCGCTCAAGATACCCTGCCGATTGCCACCGGCCAAGACGACCGCGTGTCGTTTCACCGCACCGAACTTGCCCCGATCCTGAGCCTGTACGGCCGCATGGTCGCTGCCGGCGAATGGCGCGACTACGGGATCAGTGCGCTGCGCGATGTGGCAGTGTTCAGCGTGTTTCGCCGCACTGCGGAAAACCCCCTGTACCGGATTGAAAAGCGACCAAAGCTGCGCCTGAAGCAGGGGCAATATGCGGTCGTGGGAATGGATGGACAGACGTTGAAACGGGGCAACGACCTGCCGGCAGTGCTGCGCGTGCTAGAGCGGAAGTTGATCCGGTCAGTAGACTGAACCACCGACCTGGATCACCCCGGAAAAATACATTTTAAAACCTAAATGTTTCGCACGCGATACATATTATGCAATACTAAACAGTATCTTAACATATATTTACCATTCCTAAACGGACAGTCCGGGGATGCGGCGGCGGGATGTGACCTCTGACGCCTCGACCGTGCGGATCCGTAGGATTGCGTTCGCGAGGGGTTCATAGGTCACGGCCATCGCGTTGCCGTTGGCGTGGATCAGCGTGTCTTCGTCCACCATCATGCCGACATGGCCGCGCCAGAAAACCAGATCGCCGCGTTGCAGTGCGGCACCCGGGTCCAGCAGATCGCCCAAGACGGCCTCTTGCAGGTCGGCGTCGCCGGGACAGGGGATGTCGCAGGCGGTCAGAGCAGCGGTGATCAGGCCAGAACAATCCAGCCCCCGCGTGGAATTGCCGCCCCACAGATAGGGCACACCAAAGTGCAGCTGCGCAATCGTGGCGGGGCTGGTGAAGGGGCGATCCAGCGGGCGCAAGTGCTTTTTCGGCACGAAACCTTGGGGAGTCTCGCAAAAATGCCTGCGTTCATCCACCACGCTCAGGCAGGTGCCAAAGGGCAGCTGCATGACATCGGGGCTTTTCATATCCTCGGCGGCATAGGCGTGGGTGGCATAGGTGCCGACGCGGTGGGTCGGCACTGTGTCGACGGTCCAGCGATCCGAGGGAATGTAGCCGACGTAGCCATCAGCGGCCTGCACGAAAGACCAATCCGCGCGATCCTCTAGCACGCGGACCGTGTGCCCCAGCAAAAGCTGCCGGTCACGGCGGCCATCGGAGGCCGTCATCAGGTCGGTGACGGGCCGTGACAGGGTCGCGGGCGTGCCGTCCACCGGCGTCAGACTATCCTGCGGGCCAAGGCTGCGCAGGGCGACGCGGGCGTTTGCGGGCCAAAGGCGATGGTCGGTCATAGGTTTAGCAGCTTTGGCAGCGCCTCTAGAATTGCGCGCGCGCCCATGCCGACGCCGCCTTTGGGGCGGGCTGGTTTGGCGGCGGTGTTCCAACCGTAGATGTCAAAGTGGACGTAGGGCTTGCTGACAAAACGGCGCAGGAACAAGGCGGCTGTGATCGCCCCCGCCATGCCGCCAGATGGCGCGTTGTCCAGATCAGCGACGCCGGGTTCGATCATCTCTTCATAAGGCTCATGGAACGGCAGGCGCCAGACTGGGTCCGCCACACGGGCGGCGGCGGCGGTCAGGGCTGTGGCGTGGTCGTCGTCATCGGTAAAGAACGGCGAGATATCGGGCCCGACAGCCACCCGAGCGGCCCCGGTCAGCGTTGCCATAGAGATGACGAGGTCGCTGTCCGCCTCGCTCGCCAGTGCCAGCGCGTCGGCCAGCACAAGGCGACCTTCGGCGTCGGTGTTGTTGATTTCAACCGTCAAACCTTTGCGCGAGGTCAGGATATCCTGCGGGCGGAAGGCATTGGCGGAAATAGAATTTTCGACCGCCGGGATCAGCACGCGCAGGCGCAGCGGCAGGTTCAGCGCCATAATCATATGGGCCAAGCCAAGAACCGTGGCCGACCCGCCCATGTCCTTTTTCATCAAACCCATAGAGCTGCCGGGCTTTATGTTCAGACCGCCAGTGTCGAAACAGACGCCCTTGCCGACAAGCGTCAGACGAGGGCCAGCGGTACCCCAGCTGAAATCAATCAGGCGCGGCGGCGTGGCGCTGGCGCGGCCGACGGCGTGGATCAGGGGGAAGTTCTGGGTCAGCAGATCGTCGCCAGTGGTGACGCTGATATCCGCGCCGTGCTTGGCGGCCAGAGTTCGGGCTACGCCCTCCAGCTCTGCCGGGCCCATGTCGTTGGTGGGGGTGTTGATCAGGTTGCGTGTCAGCGCCTCGCCCTGCGCGATGGTCTGCAGGCGGGCGGCGTCGATGCCATCCGGCGCGACCAGCTGGGCGGCAGCGGGTTTGGCGCTGCGGTAACGGGCGAAGTCGTATGATTCCAGCAGCCAGCCCAGCGCGGTTTCGGTCAGCGCGGGGCCGGTCAGCCCCGATGCGATGGCATAGGTGCCCGCAGGCAGGCGCGTGGCGGCAGAAGCGACAGCAAAGCGAGACCGTTTGCGCGTGGCAGCCGTGCCCTGCCCCACAAGCGCCATGGCGATAGTGCCGTTCGGGCCGGGGATGCACAGTGTGCTGCCGGCTGCCGCCTTGAACCCGC
>CAWUXN010000105.1:0-2603 GCA_963926415.1 uncultured Loktanella sp. | reverse complement strand
CAGAACACGACCGAATGGGTCTATGGTTTCTTGATGATGGCTTATCAGCCGCTGTCTGACGACGAGCTGCAGGCCTACATCGACTTTTCCAAGTCTTATGCAGGGCAGGCGCTAAACACCGCAATGTTTGCGGCGTTTGATCAGATGTTCGTTGCGATCAGCACGGAACTGGGCCGCGCGTCAGCGCAATACATGTCCGGTCAAGATATTTAACCGCCCCATACTAGCAGTGCCGATGTTAGCGCGCCTGGGTTGGCGGCATACAGGCCCATGTTGCGTTGCAGCTGGATGATGCGGGCAGGGCGGTCCTCGAACGGGACACCAGCCGCATCAAAGGCCGCGCTCAGCGCCGGGCCGCCGCCTGCGTTTACTTGCGCCAGAATCGCGGGAAATTCGGATTTGACCGCCAGCTCGATTGCGCCGCGCTGGGTGTCAGAGGCATTGATCGCTGATGTGACGCCAGTGAACGGGTTTTGCACCCCGCCGGACGTATCGCAGGCCGCCAGCGGGCCAAGCGCCGCAAGCAGTGTCAGTGCCGATATAAGCCGGGCAGGATGGGGGCAGAAAGGTTTGATCCACATGGGTGCTTTGCCTTACTAGGGTGTTGACATGATGCCCTATTGGTCAGATAAGCCGCCATCTCGGCAAGTCCCTTGTCGAGCAATATACATGAATTCGCCCAAGGGCGCGCAGTTGACGGGTGGCTACGGCCGCAAATGCCCCAGATGGGGAACCTGACCGACGCGAAAGACAAAAGGAAAGACATATGTTTGCGGTTCTCAAGACCGGTGGCAAGCAATACCGCGTCCAGTCGGGCGATGTGCTGCGTGTTGAAAAGCTGGACGCCCAGGCTGGCGACGAAATCCAGTTCAACGAGATTCTAATGGTTGGCGAAAGCATTGGCGCGCCGCTGGTCGAAGGCGCTGGCGTTAAAGCCACTGTGATCGACCAGATCAAAGGTCCTAAGACGATCAACTTCGTGAAGCGTCGTCGTAAGCACGGTTCGCAACGTAAAAAAGGTCACCGTCAGCAATTGACCCTAGTGCGCATCGGCGACATCATGGAAGCCGGTGCTGACAAGTCCGGCATCCGTGCTGCTCTGTCCGGCCGTGGACTCGCATTCGCAACCGGCGCTGTGGCACTTGCCGCTGCTGGTGCAGTTGCTGCCTACGCAGCGTCTGCCAAGAAGGCTGACAAGCCTGTCAAGGCCGACAAGAAAGCTGCCGCACCTAAGACCGCTGCTGCTGACGCAGACGATCTTAAGCAGCTTTCGGGCGTTGGCCCCGCGCTGGAAAAGAAGCTGCACGCTGAAGGCATCACCAGCTTTGCTCAGGTTGCTGCCTGGACCGATGCTGACGTCGAAGAATTCGGCGAGAAGCTGTCTTTCAAAGGCCGGATCGAGCGTGAAGGCTGGATCGAGCAAGCCAAAGAACTTTCGAAGTAAGGAGACCGACACATGGCACACAAAAAAGCAGGCGGTTCATCCCGTAACGGACGCGACTCCGCTGGTCGTCGTCTTGGCGTGAAAAAGTTCGGTGGCGAAGTCGTCATTCCGGGCAACATCATCATGCGTCAGCGGGGCACGAAAATGTGGCCGGGTGACGGAGTAGGCATGGGCAAGGATCACACGATCTTTGCAAAAGTCGAAGGCAACGTTCAGTTCCACAAGGGTCTGAAGGGTCGTACCTTCATCTCCGTGCTGCCGATGGCCGAGGCCGCAGAGTAGCCGAGACACATAAGACAAGAGGGGGATCGGCGCAGGCCGGTCCCCCTTTTTTCGTTTTTTGTGCCTGCAGATTATGCGGGCGCTTCATTGGTTTTGAGGAGGAGCGAAACCCATGATTGTAACTCCTGTTATGGTGCTGCCCACCTATAAGTCAGACCGTTTCATCCTGCGCCCGCTGTGCGCATCGGATGTCGGCCTGATTTCGATGTATGCTGCCGATCCCGCGCTGGCCCGCGCTACCCGGTCGATCCCGCATCCGCTGCCGCCCGGCGTGATCGAGGCAATGATCGCCCGCGCGGCCCGGCCTGACCGGGTCGAGGATATCTGGGTCATGGACGGCACCAGCGCCGGCCACGCCGAAGTGCTGGGCCTGATTTCGCTCGCTCGGATGGACCGCGCCCAGTCAGAGGTGTTCTATTGGGTCGCGCCCGCCTTCTGGAATGTCGGCTTTGCGACCGAGGCCGTGCGCACTTTGCTGGCCAACAACCCGCATCAGGCACGCCAGTATTTTGCCGAGGCGTTCCAAGACAGCCCCGGTTCCGCGCGCGTACTGACGAACTGCGGTTTCGATTATCTTGGCGACGCCGAGGCTTTCTCGGTCGCCCGCAACGCCTTGGTCCCGACATGGACCTACATGCTGAAAACGGGGCTCTAGCCCGGACGATCTGCATGTTCCGCGCCTGGAATCGTCGCGGCGCGGAACATGCAAGCGAAAAGCGGGATCGTGACGCGGTCCGTCCGCGACAGCTTGAGAAACGCCGCCAAGTCGCGTAACAGCGGCTCTTAACAGCCCGAAAGCCTCCGCCATGAAATTCCTCGATCTCTGCAAAGTCTACATTCGATCCGGCGGCGGCGGCGCGGGCTGCGTGTCGTTCCG
>CAWUXN010000104.1:0-4501 GCA_963926415.1 uncultured Loktanella sp. | reverse complement strand
TGCGATAGCTTTGGCGGAACCGCGTGATCGCGGCTTCGTCCAAAATGACTTCACTGACAGGAGCCAGCTCAATCTCGGTCAGTTTCTCGGTCGTGCGCTGGGTGGCCGGGTCGAACCGGCGGGCACCGTCGAGCGTGTCGCCAAACAGATCAAGGCGGATCGGCCCCCTTTGCCCCGGTGGAAAGATATCGATAATCCCGCCGCGCACGGCGTAGTCGCCCGGCTCCATCACGTTGGCGGTTTGGGAAAAACCCATGCGTGTCAGAAAGTTGCGCAGCGAAGCTTCATCAACGCGTGAACCGACGCGGGCAGTAAAGGCAGCCTCTCGCAAGGTCGCGCGGGCAGGCACGCGCTGGGTCGCAGCGTTCAATGATGTTAGCAGCACGAATTTTGACGGCATCCCATGTACCAGCGCCGCGAGAGTGGCCATGCGCGCGGCAGAAACATCGGCGTTAGGTGACACCCGGTCATAGGGAAGGCAGTCCCACGCTGGGAAGGTAAATACCGGCACACTGGGCGCAAAAAACCCCAGCGCCGCCTGCATCGCAGCCAGCCGCTTGTCGTCGCGTGCGACGTGAAGCACTGGCTGAGCCGAGCTTTCCATTTCTTTGAGAATAAGCTGCGCATCGAAACCTTCGGGCGCACCGGCGAGCGTGATGTGGGTATTGGCCATGACAGGTGAAGTATCCGCATCCGCCCCGGTGTCAAGTCGCTGTCAGGCCGCAGCCGGGCCACAGTTTTAGCGGAGTTACAGCCCGCGCACGACCGCCATCATCTGGATCATGCCGAACATCGCGGTCACAAAGATCGCGCACATGCCGATAATCTGGGTCCACAGCCGGTGGCGCATCAGCATACCATATAACTGCGCAGGCTCTGGATCAGCGCTGCGAATCTTGCGGGCGCTGGACAGGCTGACGGCACCGACGATGGACAGCGGCAGCGCGATCAGGAACACGGCCTGCGCCAGTTCGACGTCATACACAAAGCCCAGCAAAGCCAGCGTCGTCAGAAGAAAAAAGACAACGCCGGTCAGGATTATGCCCGCGGTTTGTGCGATTCCCAGCATGCGATTCACATTGATGCGCACCAGATCGACCATGTCTTCTTGGTGCTGGCCGCCGAGCCGCCGCGCCTTGGTGATCAGGTCAAAGGGCACGCCAAGCACATAATAGCTGACGGAAGACCAAAGGACCGCCAGCATGATCCAATACCACACCGACGAAAACGACCGCAGGTCGATCACCTGAAATAGGATGTTGCTCCAGTTCAATGCGCGTCTCTCTGCCCAGCTTCACATATCGCAGACCCTAGTATCGCGCCGCCCGGATGCCCAGACTTGTCGCGCCTGATTTTCCGTGCAAGGTCAACCAGTGTGACAAGAAAGGCCCTGCCAGATGAGAGTGTTGCTATGAAACCCACCGTTGCCCCCTTTCCCGCCACGCGCCTGCGGCGTCTGCGGGCTATGCCCGCGATCCGCCGCCTGTCGCGGCAGCACCGGCTTAGCGTCGATGACTTGATCTGGCCGATCTTCGTGATGAAAGGGCAAGACAACGAACAGGCCATCGCATCCATGCCCGGCGTGACGCGCAAAACTGTGGACCGCGCCGTCAAGGCAGCGAAGGAGGCGCATAAGCTGGGCATACCCGCACTTTGCATCTTTCCCTATACCGGTATGAGCGAGCGGACAGAGGATTGCGCGCTGGCCTGGTCGCCAGACAACATCAGCAACCGCGCGATCCGCGCGATCAAGGACGCGGTGCCCGAAATTGCGATCATGACTGATATCGCGCTCGACCCCTATAACATCAACGGCCACGACGGTTTTGTCGAAGACGGCCGCATCGTGAATGACCGCACGGTCGATGCGCTGGTCCAAATGGCGCTAGCCCAAGCCAAGGCGGGTGCCGACATCCTTGGACCCAGCGACATGATGGACGGCCGCATCGGTGCCATGCGCAAAGCGCTAGAGGCCGAGGGCCACATCGACGTGGCGATCCTAAGCTACACTGCGAAATATGCGAGCGCGTTTTATGGCCCGTTCCGCGATGCAGTCGGTGCCTCTGCTGCGCTAACGGGCGACAAAAATACCTATCAGATGGACCCCGGCAACGCAGACGAGGCGCTGCGGCTGGTGGAACGTGACCTTATGGAAGGCGCCGACATGGTCATGGTGAAACCGGGCATGCCGTACTTAGATATCTGCCGCCGGGTAAAAGACATGTACGGAGTGCCGACATATGCCTATCAGGTCAGCGGCGAATACGCGATGTTACAAGCCGCGATCCAGAACGGCTGGCTGGACGGCCCCAAGGTGATGATGGAGAGCCTTCTGGCGTTCAAACGCGCCGGCTGCGACGGCATCCTGACCTACTTTGCACCAGAGGCCGCCAAGCTGCTGAACCGCATGTAACCGCCGGCCCTGCAATTAGAGTGTGACAGATTCGTTTGATCCACCTATAGTTTGCTCCATAACAGGGGCGGCAAACGTCCCGAAGGCAGTAGAGGCGGACAGATATGACATTACTTACTCGGCGGCATTTTGTGGCGGCAGGCGCGGCGGCAACGCTGGCAGCTTGCGGCAATGGCGTGAACCAAAACGGCGCGGCGACGATCGACGCGCGGGTCGCAAGCACGCTTTCATTCCTGTACGACACTTATCCCGGCACGCGGGATCTGGGGCAAAAGGCAGCAGGCGTGCTGGTGATGCCGCTGGTGACCGAAGTCGGCCTTGGCCTTGGCGGATCTTACGGGCGCGGCGCGTTGCAGATCAACGGGTCCACCGTGGATTACTATTCTGGGGCGTCAGCCTCTGCCGGTTTGCAGATTGGCGCACAGCAGTACAGCCATGTGCTGTTTTTTATGACGCAGAACGCGCTGGCCGACTTTCGCGCGTCGATGGGTTGGGCTGCGGGTGCCGATCTGGAATACGCTGCGGCCGACCAAGGCGACGTGCTACGGGCAGAGACGATTACTTCCCTGTCCCCCGTCATCGCCGTGGTGTTCGCGCAGTCTGGCCTGCGCATCGGCGCGACACTGGAAGGCACGAAGTACACGCGCATCATTCCTTAAAATGCGCGCTGTATCAGGTGAGATAATCCCTATCCTGATCCTTGCGGCAGGCACGTCGTCGCGCATGCGCGGCGCTGATAAACTGGCGATGAATGTGGGCGGCCAGCCGCTGCTGCGGCGTATCGCAACGCAGGCGGCAGAGGTTGGCGACACCTTTGTCGCGCTGCACCACCGCGCGGCGGAGCGTCTGGCGCTGCTCGACGGTCTCCCCATTACGCCGCTTTTGGTACCAGAGGCAGAAGATGGTCAATCCGGCACCCTGCGCGGGGCAGTAGCGCAATTGCCGCCCTGCCCGGCTTTCATGATGGTTTTGGCCGACCTGCCGCTGATCACATCGGATGATATGGCGGCAGTACTGGCCGCCCGCGATGCCAATCCGGACGCCCTGATCTGGCGCGGCGCGGCACCAGACGGCACGCCCGGTCACCCGGTGCTGTTCGATGCCAGCCTGCGGCCTGCATTTGCGGATTTAAGCGGGGATGACGGCGGGGCGGCGGTGGTCAAGCCACTGCGCGCGCGCACAATTCTGTTGCCCTTTGCCGATGACCGCGCGGTCTTTGACCTTGATACACCAGAGGCATGGGCCGCTTTCACGGCCCATAAAGTTTGATTACGCCAGCAGCCGCCGCGCTTTGTGCTTCTTAGGCCGCGCCATAACCGGTGACGCCTGCGGGTGTATCCAGCTCAGGGAGCAGATCAAAAATCTCGTCCCGCTGGCCCTGTGCCAAACCGCCAAGGCTGTTATCGCCGGGCTGAAAGCTTTCGATCCTGACGCCGTCGGACAGGACGACCTCGTGACGTTCAAACATAATTTGCACATAGGTTACGCCAGCCGAGGCCGCCTGCGTGATGCCCGGTGCGCCGATCATCTGCTTGATTGGGGCTGGCACTTCGTTTTCCGCAAACAGCAGCGCGGCGCGGGCGGACTGGATCGGTAAACGGTGGTTCGGTGACAGCACCGTATCGCGCGACAGCAGACCATCACCCAGCGATCCAGCCGCCACACGGACCGGCTGCAGCTTGGGCGAGCCGCGCACATCATGGGCGTCGCGATGCAGGCGTCTGGGGTAAAGCAGATCACCAGCTTTTCGATCTCGGTAAAGTTGACGCGGCCCACGACATCGTTGCCCTTTCATCAGATCAGCCCGGCCGTTTTCTCGCAAGGTGCTGTAATCTTGACCTGAAACCGGGTTCAAGCTGTCATAGATAAGCTGACCGTTAGTGTTATAGATACGCACCCCGGTCCAGTCGCCACGGTCGATCCCAGCCTGCAGGTCCAGCACGTCGATGTCGCTGTTATCCGGGTCAGACCCGCCATCAGCGGTGATCGTGCCCAGATTGCCGCATTGAGGATGTTCATGTAATGTTGCCGATGCCGCCATACAGGCTGTCCTGCAAATCGCGCGCGATCAGTGTGTCGTTGCCAGCG
>CAWUXN010000103.1:0-4182 GCA_963926415.1 uncultured Loktanella sp. | reverse complement strand
GATTCGACATACTCGCAGGCGCGTTTGGCGGCGACGAACTTGGCCTTATCAATGGGGGACAGATCAGCGGGCATGGCAGGGCTCCTTTACGACACGGGCGCGTTATAGGCGCACCGATGCCATCGGGACAGGGGCAAATGTGCCAAGACTGCAAACTAGAACAAGGCACGTGGTGGAACTCTTTGCGCCTCTCTCTCGTTACTGGACTGATGCCTGAGAGGTTTATACAGTGTTGCAACAGCTTTCGTGCCGCAGCCGCGCCATAACCGGGACGCGCCAAGCGACCGTCCTCAAAGGCATCGGCACCGCCCTGCCGCCGCATGAATTGGCGCAGTCCGACGTATTGGATCAGGCGCGTGCGCTGCTCGCCCCCAAGTATCCGTTTTTCGAAAAACTTGTGCCTACGTTTAAAAACGCAGGCGTCGACAAACGCTATAGCGTGATGCCGCTGGACTGGTTTGCCACTGATCACGGCTGGGCCGATCGCGGCGCGGCCTACATGGCCGGGGCCAAGGCGATGTTCATCGCCGCCGCCACCGATGCGTTGCAAGCCGCTGGCATCAGCGCCGATCAGGTCGATACCGTTGTCACTGTGTCGTCCACGGGTATCGCCACCCCCACACTCGAGGCGCAGGCTCACGCTGAAATGGGCTTTCGACGCGATGTGCGCCGCGTCCCCGTGTTCGGCCTTGGCTGTGCGGGCGGTGTGTCGGGCTTGTCCATCGCGCGACGCTTGGCCGCCGCTGACCCGGGCAGTTCCGTCCTGATGGTCGCGGTCGAGGCGTGCTCACTGTCGTTCCGGTCCGACCGCCTTCAAAAGGCCGACGTGATCGCGACCGTCTTATTTGGTGACGGCGCAGCGGCCGCTGTCATCGGCACCGGCTCTGGCAATGCGGGCGAAGTCACCCTGCACGACGGGCACGAAAATCTGTTCCCGGACACCCTGCCAATCATGGGCTGGGATGTCGACGATACCGGGCTTGGCGTGATCTTTGATCGCTCGATCCCCGGCTTTATCGCAGAGGAATTCCGCCCGGCCATTGAATCAATGTTGCAAGAGGCGCACCTAAACCTGAATCAGATCGACCGCTTCGTCTGCCACCCCGGCGGCACAAAGGTGGTCGAAGCGATCGAGGACACGATGGATCTGGCCCCCGGCGCTCTTGATGCCGAACGTGCCACGCTGCGCGATTTCGGCAATATGTCCGCCCCAACGGCGCTGTTTGTGCTTAAGCGGGTGTTGGAGAGCGGGCAGACCGGCAAGTTGGCGCTTTGCGCATTGGGGCCGGGCTTTACAGCGGCCATGCTTCCGATGACCGTTGCGCCATGACGAGCGGCACATTCCTGTTCCTAACCTTTATCGTCGTGCAGCGACTGGCAGAACTTTTCATCGCCCGCCGCAACACCGCCCGCCTGATGGCACGCGGTGCGCACGAGGTTGGCGCTGGCCATTATCCTGTGATGGTGGCGCTGCATTCCGCTTGGGTGTTGGCGCTGCTGGTCTTTGGCTGGGATCAGCCTTTGCACCTTGGCTGGCTGGCGCTTTACGCTGTCTTGCAGGTCTTTCGCGTCTGGATCCTTGGCACGCTGGGCGAACGCTGGACCACGCGGATCATCGTGTTGGATGAACAGCTTGTCGTGCGCGGCCCGTTTCGGTTCATTCCGCACCCCAACTATACCCTTGTCGTGCTTGAAATCATCGTCGCCCCCATGGTGATGGGCCTAACTTGGTTCGCCGCCGTCTTTACCGTGCTGAACGCCATGATGCTCTATCACCGCATCGGGGTCGAAGACGGTGCCCTGCGCGGCAAGGGCCGCCATGCCACTGGCCATGTCCGCAGATAAAGCGTCGCTTTCGGACTGACGCGGCCCGCGCAATTGAATAAGTTCGGCCCATGGAATCTGTGTGCCTTCACTATGCCCCCGACAATGCCTCGCTTTGCGTCCGGCTCGCGCTGGAATTCGCCGGCCGTCCCTATGAAACGGCGCTAGTGGACCGCGCGAGTACCGGTCAGCGCAGCGCGCGCTACCTCAAACTGAACCCTGTCGGTCTGATCCCCACGCTGGAAACGCCCAGTGGCCCGATATTCGAAACTGGTGCCATTTTGCTGTGGCTGGCCGATCAGGCCCCCGGCACCTTGATGCCTGCGCCAGATACGCCGGGGCGCGGTAGTGCGCTCAGCTGGTTATTTTGGATGTCGAACACGCTGCATCCGACGCTGCGCAGCCTGTTCTATCCTGAACAATACCTGCCAGCAGCGCCGTCCAGCCTGCGTCATGCGGCAAAGCATAGGTTGGCGGGCCATCTGGACCTGCTAGAGGCGCGTTGGGCACCCGATCATGTGGCCCAGATGTGTTATTTGGCCCCGATGCTGCGCTGGCCCGCAATTTATGGTGGCCCTACCGAGTGGTTTGACTTGGCCGATTGGCCCCGACTGCATCTGTTCGCGCAGGTCTTTGAACAAATGCCCGCCACCCTGCGCGCCGCTGCGGCCGAAGGGCTAGGGCCCACGCCGTTTTCTGCACCGCAACTTCCGAACCCACCAGAAGGCAGCCCCACCTGATGTTTTTATCCGTCTTCGACATGTTCAAGGTCGGGGTTGGCCCGTCATCATCCCATACCATCGGCCCCATGGTCGCTGCTGCGCGGTTTCTGGACCATCTGCGTGCCCAACCATTTGCCGTGGCCGGGGTCCGGGTGTCGCTGCATGGCTCGCTTGCCTTTACCGGCGTCGGCCACGCCACGGACCGCGCCGTCATCCTTGGCCTAACAGGCATGCGCGCAGATGCCTATGACGCAGAGCGAGCAGAGGCGGCCTTGGCCGAGGTGCAAGACACCGCGCACGTCGCGCCAGACGGCCTGCCTGTGTTGCGGTTCCAACCCAAGGACGACCTGATCTTTGACTACGGCCCCGCCCTGCCCGGCCACGCCAATGGCATGATCTTCAAGGGGCTGGACGGCCAAGGCGATACAGTTACCCAAGTGACTTACTATTCAATCGGCGGCGGTTTCGTCCTGACAGAAGCAGAGCACGCTGCTGGCGGGGATACCGACACCGGTCCGCCCGTCCCCTTTCCGTTCCACACAGCCACGCAAATGGTCCAGATGGCCCAAGACAGCGGCAAGACCATTGCGCAGTTGAAACGAGAGAATGAGCTAAGCCGCCGCACCAGTAACGATCTGGACGCAGGGCTGCAGAATATCTGGGCGGTCATGTCGGACTGCATTGACCGCGGCCTTGCCACCGACGGCATTCTTCCCGGCGGGTTGAAGGTGCGCCGCCGCGCCCGCGGCATCCATCAGGCCTTGCTGGCTGAGCGCGGGATGAACCAACCTGCGCCCCATACGATCAACGACTGGATGTCCGCCTACGCCATGGCCGTGAACGAGGAAAACGCCGCCGGAGGCCGCGTGGTTACTGCGCCCACTAACGGCGCGGCGGGCGTGATCCCTGCCACGATCCGCTATTGGCTGGACCATGTGCCCGGGGCGACCTCTGCCGGGGTGCCTGATTTCTTGCTGACAGCGGCCGCCGTCGGCGGGCTGATCAAGTTCAACGCCAGCATCTCTGGCGCAGAATGTGGCTGCCAGGCAGAGGTCGGATCGGCAGCCTCCATGGCCGCTGCAGGCCTGTGCGCCGTCCTTGGCGGCACCCCGGCGCAGATTGAAAACGCAGCAGAGATTGCGCTGGAACACCACCTTGGCATGACCTGCGATCCGGTGCGCGGCTTGGTGCAGGTACCCTGTATCGAGCGGAACGGACTGGGCTGCATCAAGGCGGTCAGCGCGGCCAGTCTGGCCCTGCGCGGCGACGGCGTGCATCTGGTGCCGCTTGATGCTGCAATCGAAACGATGCGCCAGACAGGCGCAGATATGAGCGAGAAGTATAAGGAAACGGCTCTTGGCGGGCTGGCGGTCAATGTTCCGAATTGCTGACCTGCGCCGCGTGCGCCAGGACGCCTTTGACAACAGCGTCGCTTGCAGACAGCGGCAGGCTCAGCAGCACAGCGCCAGTCACATCAAAGGTCACAACAGGCTTTACCACTCCGTTTGAACTACTGACCAATCCGTCAGGCGACATCGCGCGCGCCGCCAGGTCCCATGTCAGACCATCACTCGTGACGCGAGCCTGTCCAAGCGGCAAGACGCCTGCCCGCACGTCGGGCGGCAGATGCCAAGTG
>CAWUXN010000102.1:0-4702 GCA_963926415.1 uncultured Loktanella sp. | reverse complement strand
GGGCCAAAACAAGGACGAGGTGCCGATAAACGACTTCCGCGCCGAATGCCGCAAGTTTGCCGCTGGCTGGGTTGATATCCAGCGCGAGGAATTCAAGCGCCTTGGCGTCACTGGCAATTGGGCTGACCCCTATCTGACGATGGATTTTCACGCAGAATCTGTGATCGCGGCAGAGTTTCAGAAGTTTTTGATGAACGGCACGCTGTATCAAGGCTCTAAGCCTGTGATGTGGTCGCCCGTGGAAAAAACTGCGCTGGCCGAGGCCGAGGTCGAATACCACGACAAGGAAAGCCACACGGTCTGGGTCAAGTTCCCGGTACGCGAGACGAACAATGACGCGCTGAAGGGCGCATCGGTCGTGATTTGGACGACGACGCCTTGGACCATGCCGTCCAACAAGGGGATCGTTTATGCCAACGACATCTCTTACGGCGTGTACGAAGTCACCGATGCCCCCGAAGGCAATTGGGTCAACGCTAGCGAGCGCTATGTGCTGTCGGACAAGCTGGCCGCTGACGTGTTTTCCAAGGCGCGGATCACGGAATTCACCCGTATCAGCGGCGCTGGCGATCTGTCGGGCACCAGCCTGTCGCACCCGCTGAACGGTACCGAAGGTAGCAACGGCGAGTGGGACGACGCCCGCGATTTCCGCGCCGCTGATTTCGTCACC
Organism: uncultured Loktanella sp.; assembly: GCA_963926415.1. GTDB lineage: Bacteria > Pseudomonadota > Alphaproteobacteria > Rhodobacterales > Rhodobacteraceae > Loktanella. The sequence continues at coordinate 4,032 of CAWUXN010000102.1, read as the reverse complement.
GACGACGAAGGCACCGGTTTTGTGCACTGTGCGCCAAGCCACGGCATGGAAGAGTTCGAACTCTATCGCGATCTGGGGATGCTCGAACAAGTCATCACTTACAACGTGACCGAGGATGGAACATTCCGCGCCGATCTGCCGTTCTTTGGCGGCAAGGCGATTTTCCGCGACAAGCCCAAGAACAAGTCTTGGGAAGGCGACGCCAACACCGCCGTCATCGAGAAATTGCTAGAGGTCGGCGGGCTGTTTGCACGCGGCAAGATCAAGCACTCTTACCCCCATTCTTGGCGGTCGAAGGCTCCGGTCATCTTCCGCAACACGCCGCAGTGGTTTGCTGCGATCGACCGCGTCGTGGGCGACGGTCTGGACACCTATGGCAAGACGATCCGCGAACGTGCCCTGACCTCCATCGACGAGCTGGTGACATGGACGCCGCAGCGCGGCCGCAACCGTCTGCATGCAATGATCAGCCAGCGCCCCGACTGGGTGCTGTCGCGCCAGCGTGCCTGGGGTGTGCCGCTGGTTTGCTTTACCAAAAAAGGCGCGCTGCCGACGGACCCCGATTTCCTGCTGCGCGACGAAGTCGTGAATGCCCGCGTCCGCGAGGCGTTCGAGGTCGAAGGCGCGGATGCTTGGTATGTCGACGGTGCCAAAGAACGCTTTTTGGGGGCAGAGCATGATCCCGATGACTGGGATCAGGTGTTCGACATCCTTGATGTGTGGTTCGACTCTGGCTCGACCCATGCGTTTGTGCTGCGCGATCGGCCCGACGGGTCAGCGGACGGCATCGCTGACGTATATATGGAAGGCACCGACCAGCACCGCGGCTGGTTTCATTCGTCGCTGCTGCAGGCCTGTGGCACCATGGGCCGCGCGCCGTATCGCGGTGTCGTGACCCACGGTTTCACGCTGGACGAGAAGGGCATGAAGATGTCCAAATCCGTTGGTAACACGATCCTGCCGGAAACAATCATCAAGGAATACGGTGCTGACATCTTGCGTCTATGGGTGGCGCAGTCAGACTATACCTCTGATCAGCGGATTGGGCCGGAAATCCTCAAAGGCACCGCGGATAGCTATCGCCGCCTACGCAACACCATGCGCTTTATGCTGGGATCATTGGCCGATATGAACGAAGGCGACCGCGTCGCGCGTGCTGATATGCCAGAGTTGGAACAGTGGGTGCTGCACCGTCTGGCAGAGCTCGATGCCACGGTGCGCAAGGGCTATGCGGCTTATGATTTCCAGGGCGTGTTCCGGACGATCTTTGACTTTGCCACGCTGGATCTGTCGGCGTTCTACTTCGATATCCGCAAGGATGTGCTGTATTGCGATGGTGACACATCCCGCCGCCGGGCTGCGCGCACGGTGCTGGAACTGCTGTTCGACCGGCTGACCACATGGCTGGCCCCGATCCTGTGCTTTACCATGGAAGAAGTTTGGCTGGAGCGTCACCCTGGCCCGGTGTCGTCCGTGCACCTGCAGGACTTCCCGGACACGCCTGACGAATGGCTGGACCCTGCGCTGGCGGCCAAGTGGTCGACCGTCCGCCGTGTCCGCCGTGTCGTCACCGGCGCACTCGAGGTGAAGCGCACCGAAAAGGTCATAGGCGCATCGCTAGAGGCGGCCCCGGTTGTCCACGTCACCGCAGAAGAGGCCGCGACGCTGAAAACGCTGTCCTTTGATGATCTGTGCATCACCAGCGGGATCGAGATCACGACAGATCCCGCCCCGGCAAATGCGTTCCGCATTGAAGACATCGCCGAAGTCGGTGTGGTGTTTGAGCGGGCTGACGGCCAGAAATGCCAACGCTGCTGGAAGATCCTGCCGGACGTGGGCACGCACAGCCACACCGGCGTCTGCGCTCGTTGCGACGCGGCGCTCAGCTAAGGGAGAACGGGGCCGGTGCAATCCGGCCCCACCTTGGGTTAAGTGATCAGCACCGGGCAGGTGGCGTGAGCGATCAGCTTTTGCGAAACGCTGCCGACCAGCATGCCGCGCAGCGTGCCATAGCCGCGCCGCCCTGCAACAATCAGGTCGGCACCGGACGTCGTTGCGTGTTCCAAAATCGCCTCGGCCGGGGTGCCGCGCAGAACGTGGGTGGTGGGAGCGGCATAGCCAGCCTCTTGCGTCAGCTTGGCGGCGTTTGCCAGCATGGCGTCGGCGTTGGCCTTCGCCTCTTCTTCATGGATCGGGATCATCACGGCGCTGCCGCCGACAGCGATCGCGTTCATGTCAATGTGCATCACTGTGGCCACGTCTAACGTGCCTTGGTATTTCTGCGCCAGATCGGCCGCATTCAGTAGGGCAGACACGGCGTGGTCAGAGCCGTCGAAGCAGGCCATGATTTTCGTGATCATATCGGAATCTCCTATTATCAGCCTCATTCTAGCGCATGTGGCATGTGGCGTCTTTGACATGGAACAAACGCACCCAATGGCATCCGATGCGGCGCTCGGTCCCTTCCCCCTGGGCCGCAAGTCGCTAGGATCGCCGCAAACCCCAGCCAAAGGCCTGACCAATGCCCCATCTGCGCGACCCCAATGCCCTGTACCGGATGCAGGAAGCCTTTGACCGGCAGGGAGTGATGCTGACCCTTGGCGTAACCGTGGCAGAATTGAACCCGGGCCGCGTAACGCTCAGCCTGCCTTTTGCGCCCCATCTGACCCAGCATCATGGTTTTCTGCATGCGGGCGTCATCACGACCGTCATGGATTCCGCAGCCGGTTTTGCCGCCTTTACCCTGATGGACGCCGACGCAGAGGTGCTGACCGCAGAATTCAAGTCCAGCTTTCTGGCACCTGCACGGGGCCAGACCTTTCGCATGGTCGGAGAGGTGATCCGGTCCGGCCGCACGCTGACCTTTACGCAGGCGCAGGCCTTTGCGTGCGATGACGGGCAAGAGACGTTGATCGCGACGCTCAGCGCCACAATGATGGCGGTCCGCAACCCGGCGCTGCGGCAATCGGGACCGGCTTCAGTGTGACCAGCGTGCCGGGCGTCTTGCTGGATACGCCCCTTGGTCCGCTGGGCGCGGATCACGTCTGCACAGGGATCACGGCGCTGCGCTGGGGGCCAGGGCAGCTGACTGATGGGCCACTGGCCGACACCCTGAAGGGCGAGCTTGTGGCTTATTTTTCTGGATCGCAGGCCGGGTTCACCGTGCCGCTGGCGATCACTGGCAGCCCGTTTCAGCGGGCCTTTTTGCAGGCGCTGATCGATATCCCATACGGCGAAACGCGCAGCTATGGCTATCTGGCGCGGCACCTAGGCGTCAGCGCACAGGCGATTGGGCAGGCCTGCGGTGCCAACCCGCTCCCCGTTGTTATTCCCTGTCACCGGGTGCTGGGGGCCACCAACCTTGGCGGCTTTTCCGGCCCGCGCTTGATAGAGGACAAGATTACCCTTCTCAAACTCGAAGGCGCAGCAGGCTTGCTGATATGACAAAAACGGTATTTTTGGCCGTGCTGGCGGCCGCGGTGCTGCATGCGGTGTGGAATGCCCTGATCCGACGGGGCACGGACAAGCAAAGCGTGATGCTGGCGCTGACGCTGGGCAATGCGCTGACGGGACTTTGTGTCGTGGCGACGCGGCCCTGGCCCGATCCGCAGATCTGGGTCTGGATCGCGGCGTCCGGGCTGATCCACACGGCTTATCAACTGTTTCTGGCCTATGCCTATGAACAGGGAGACCTCAGCCGCGTCTACCCGCTTGCGCGGGGCGGCGCGCCGATAATCGTGCTGCTCGTTAGCGTCGTGCTGGCGCTTGACCCTGTCACCGGACCAGAGGTCGGCGGCGTGCTATTGCTGGGGTTTGGATTGGCGGTCATGGCGCGGGACGTGTTCACCAGCGGTGAAAGCCGCCGTATGCTGCCATTTGCTGCTGGATCGGCCTGCGCGACGGCGGGCTATACACTGACCGACGGCATAGGCGCTCGGATCAGCGGTGATCCGTTCGCCTATACCGGCTGGTTGCTAGTCGCTGCGGCGGTGTTCTATGTGCCGGTTATTCTGGCGCTGCGCAGACGGGCGG
>CAWUXN010000101.1:0-3969 GCA_963926415.1 uncultured Loktanella sp. | reverse complement strand
GTCGAACCCTACCGCGGCAAGGACTGACCTTGACCAAGGGGCGCGCGTGGCTGATCGAATGGGCGTTCCGCCTGTCACTGCTGGGCAAGGCCATGCTGGGGATGGCGCAGGTGATCGGCGGTTTGTTTCTAGCAATTATGCCAGCCGACGCCATCACCCGCACCGCCGACGCCATGACCAGGAGCGAGCTGACCCAAGACCCAACGGACCGCTTCGCGCTGGCAGTGATGCACTGGGCAAATGCTATCAACCCGGCGGCAGAGCATTTCTATATCATCTATCTGCTCGGCCACGGCGCGATCCACTTCGTCGTCGTGATCGCCCTGCTACTTAAATCCCGCGTCGCCTACCCATTCTCGGTGGCGACCCTGATGGCCTTCGTAGCCTTCCAATCCTGGGACTGGCTTCAAACGCACGATCCTGCGCTGCTGCTCCTGACCGCCCTCGACGTCTTCGTGATCATCATCGTGATCCTCGAACACCGCCTGACAGCAAAGCACTGAAGTCCCCGCATCATCTTGCCTTAAATACTCCCGCAGTAGGCATCCTGCCGCAAAAGTAGGATGCCAACCCTCTAGCGGCTGCCCTTACCCGCAAACATCGCCGCATCTGCTGCCGCCTTGCGGATCGCGTTCGATTTATACACGGTCTCTTGGTATTCAGCTTCCGGATCGCTATCATAGACGACCCCGCCGCCCGCCTGAATATACAGCTTCTCGTCCTTCACCACGGCGGTGCGCAGGGCGATGCACATATCCATGTCGCCATTGGCCGAAAAATACCCGCAGCCGCCACCATAGACACCGCGCTTTTCTGGCTCCAACTCGTCGATGATCTCCATCGCGCGGACTTTTGGCGCGCCGGATACGGTGCCCGCTGGCATCCCGGCAAAGAAGGCAGACAGCGCATCCAGATCATCGCGCAGTTCTCCGACAACATTCGACACGATGTGCATGACGTGGGAATAGCGTTCCACGATGAACTGCTCTGTCGGGCGCACAGTGCCGATCTTGCTGACCTTGCCCGTGTCGTTGCGGCCCAGATCAAGCAGCATCAGATGCTCTGCCAGCTCTTTCTGGTCGGCCAACAGATCGGCTTCAAGCGCCGTGTCTTCCTCTGGCGTTGCACCACGCGGCCGAGTGCCGGCAATGGGGCGGATCGTCACTTCACTGCCAAAGACCCGCACGAGGATCTCTGGCGATGCGCCGATCACCTGAAAACCGCCAAAGTTGAAAAAGAACATGAACGGCGACGGGTTGGTGCGCCGCAGGCTGCGATACAGCGCAAACGGCGGTTCCGGGAAATCCTGCGTCCAGCGCTGGCTGGGCACCACCTGAAAGATATCGCCGGCCCGAATGTATTCTTTGGCCGTCTCAACCGCTGCTAAATAGCCGTCATGGTTGAAATTCGACACAGGTGCCGCGATGGGCGACGGGTCGGACAGCGCGTGACTGGACGGCACGGACCGATCCAGCGCCCGCTCTGCATCGCGCACCCGCTCTGCTGCCTTCGCATAGGCCGCGCGCGCCGTCTGGCCACCGCCAGCCCATGCAGGGGCCACAAGGATCACGTCGCCTTTGACGCCGTCCAGCACCGCCACCACAGAGGGTCGCAGCATCATCGCGTCTGGCAGGCCAAGCGGGTCCGGGTTCACATCGGGCAGATGTTCCACCAGCCGGATCATGTCATAGCCCAGATAGCCGAACAGTCCGGCAGAGGCGGCTGGCAGCCCCGCAGGCAGATCAATCCGGCTTTCCGAGATCAAGCCGCGAAGCGCGCTGAGCGGATCAACCGCATCAGACTCATACGCCTCGGCGTCATAGCGAGCGCTCCGGTTGGTACGGCTGCCAGTTCCGCGACATTCCCAAATCAGATCGGGGTTCATCCCGATGATGGAATAGCGCCCACGCACCTCGCCGCCCGTCACGCTTTCCAGCATGAAGGTGTTCAGCCCCGCGTCCCCCAGCTTCAGCATCAAGGACACAGGCGTGTCCAGATCAGCGGCCAGCCGCGTCCAGACCACCTGATTTTCGCCATTATCAAAACCGGCGGCAAATGTGTCGTAATCAGGCAAAAGCGCCATAGCAGGGGGTCGTCCTTGTTAAATCTGGCTTATTGTAGCTGGGCGTTGACCGCGTTCACGGCGGCCTGATCGATGGTCACGTCGGTGCGGGTGCGCACGGCTTCGGCGAAGGCGTCAAAAACATCCTGTGCGATCCCGGCAGAGGCTTGCTGCGTGATATCTTCCGCCTGCGCCTTCAGCCGATCAGACGCCAGATCCGCAGGCTTGACCGCATTCAGACGCACGACGATAGCGCCGGTGTCGGTCGGCAGCGCGCGGGTTTCGCCGGGCGTCATTTCAAACACAGTGCGCATGAAGTTTTCCGGCGTGTCGGCAACAAAGCTGCCGCGCGTCAGATTTGCACTGGGGGTCGGCGTAAGCGTCAGCGTGGTCAGATCGGTGTCGGCCACGATGTCGTTCGCGATCTGGGTTGCCTGCTCCAGCACAGCGGTCTTTTCCGCAGCGGCGCGCCAAGCGTCTTCCAGGCGGCCGCGCACTAGGTCCAGCGGCTGAACCGCAGGAGGCGTCACGGCGTCCAGACGCAAGGCAAAGATTCCCCCGTCGTCCAGTTCTACCAGCGCGGGGTATTCGCCTTCGGTGGCGGCGGTGGCCGCCGTGCGGAACGCCTCATAAGCGGCAGGGCCTTCGGTGCTTCCATCGGTAAAGTCGATGGTCTGCAGTTCCAGATCAGTGCGCTCTGCCAGATCTTCTAGTGTGGCACCGCCTGCGATCAGGTCATTGACCGTCTCGGCGTCGGCCTGAATGACGCGGCGGGCTTGGTCCGTCGCCAGCTCGTCACGCAGCTCTGGCGCGGCCTCTTCAAAGGGGGTTTCTTCGGCGGCAAGCACAGCGTTCACACGGAACAGCGCCGGGCCAAGATTGGTGTCCTGCGGGCCGACAATATCGCCAGCGCTCGCGGCAAAGACAGGATCGCCCGCAGCGCCCAGATCGCCGATCGCCACGTCGCCAAGGTCGATATCGCCCAGCGACAAGCCGCGTTCCCCGACCAGATCGTCAAATGTCACTTCGCCTGCGGTCACACGCTTTAGTGCGGCATCAGCCTCTTCGGCCGCGCCAAAGATCAACCGTTCCACAAGCCGGCGTTCGGGCTGGCGGAAGGTGTCAATGCGCTGGTCATACATGTCCTGAACCTGCGCCTCGTCGATGGTGACCATATCGGCCAGCATGGCAGGAGTCAGCATCGCATAAGTGATCTTGCGCAGCTCTGGCGTGGTGAACATGTCCGGATTTTCATCATAGAACGCTTGCAGGTCCTCGTCCGTCGGGCCGGGCACCGGGGTCGTCAGCATCGCGGCTATGACCGGGGCTGTTACAATGTCGCGCGTCTCGCCCAGAAATGAAGTCACGGTTTCGGCATAGACCGGCGCGGCGGGGATGCCGCCGACGACAGCGCCCTGCAGCAGGGTGCGGGACAGCTCGTCGCGGATGCTGGTTTCATACTCTGCTTCTGACAGGCCGACGTTGCGCAATGCGTTGCCATAGGCGGTGCGGTCAAAGCTGCCGGACAGCGACTGGAACGCCGGGTTGCGCAGCACTTCATTGCGCACGAGGGAATCGCCGACGGACACGCCAAGCTCTGCTGCCTCGTTATCCAGCGTGCGCTGGGTGACGACTTGCGCCAGCACCGAGCGGTCAAGACCGATGGCCTGCGCCTGTTGAAAGGTCACGCGGCTGCCGACTTGCGCCTCGAAACTGCGGAGCTGATCGTTCAGTGCAGACTGATAGGCCGCGACAGATATATCCTTGTCCCCGGCCGTTCCGATCCGCTGGACGCCGCTGGTGAAACCACCGGTTCCAAACCCCAGCAAGCCGCCCATAATCAAGATCATGATGATCCAGACGGCAATCGGTGTGCGCTTTTTCTCAGCCATGGTATGCGGGCCCCC
>CAWUXN010000100.1:0-13194 GCA_963926415.1 uncultured Loktanella sp. | reverse complement strand
GCTTTTAGTCCCAATGCGCGAGTCAGGGGCAGATAGGGCAGGGCCATCGGTTTAAAGTCATTAAACTGGCGCATGAAAGTTCGGTCGATGTGATCCTTCCAACGCCATAGCAGGGGGCCGGAAAACGCTGTGCTCAGCCGTTCGGCCAGCGCGGATTTTCCACCCAGAGAGATGAGCTTGAGGTAGTCCTTCTGCGGGTTGTAGGCACGCAGGTCGCCGCCCGACAGTACGGCGCGCAAGTTGTCAAACAGCAAAGGGGCCTGCCGCACCGCATAAACGCCCGCCTTGGGGCGCGGCGCATGGGCCAAGTGGGCGCAATCGCCGACCGCAAACAGCGACGGGTCAGAGGATTGAAGCATAGGGTTTACGGTGATGAAGCCGCTATGCAAATTGACGCCGATGTTTGCCTGCCAATCGTGCGGTCTGGCCCCCGCAGCCCCGGTGGTGAAGTCCGAGGCAATTTTGGTCCCATCCGACAGCACAACAGCATTTTCTGTGACGCATGCGACGCTGGCATCTTCGACCAGCGTGACGCCTTGGTCTGCTAGCGCGGCCAGCATCTTCCGCCGAGCGGTATCGCCAAGCGTATCGACGATCTTGCCCCGGTCAATCAGGTGGGCGGTGGGTGTCACGCCGCGTGCGCGCAGGCTGTGCATCATCGCCATGGCCAGCTCTGCCCCCGCGACGCCGCCGCCGATCACCGCAAGGCGCGGTTGAGTGGCATTATCGCGAAAGTCATCCCAACGACTTGCAAAGGTACCCAAGGGCTTGGCCGGGATAGCATGATCGGCAAAGCCAGGCAGATCCGGCATGACCGAGGTAATGCCGACATCGACGCTGACGATGTCATAGGCGATTGGCGGGCGGCCTGGCACGGTGATTAGTTTTGCTGCGGTATCAATCCCCGTGACCGCGCCATTCACCAACCGTGCACCGGCAAAACGGGCGAGTTTGACAAGGTCTATATCTAGCTCTGCCCGGCTGTAGTGCCCGGCAACAAAGCCGGGCAGCATGCCCGAATAGGGGGCGGTCGGGCCGGGGTTTATCACTGTTACCCGTACACCAGCCAGCGCCTTCATCCCCCATTTACGCAGTACCAGCGCATGGGTGTGCCCGCCTCCGATCAGCACCAAATCTTTGACCAGTGGGAAAACGGGAATCATGGGACCAGCCAAGCGCCGGCCCAGGCGTTGCCTGCTGTAAAGCGGGCACGCCGGTGATCATCGCCCAAGTGCACGGCGTCGATGTGGGTCAGGGTCAGTTGCAGCACGCAAAAACGGCTCTGTTCCGGATTTTTGCCATAGTTCAGCGCTGCCGGGATCGCGGTGCCGGGGGATGGTTCGACGCCATAGGACAGGCGGGCGAAATCGGACAGGGTGCCCCAACGGTGAGCGACCGCCTGATCGTTTGAAACGGTAACCTCGGCCTGCATCCGAACCTGCAAGGCCAGCGTCGCGTCCCAAAAATGCAGCGCGGCGCGGGGCTGGGCGGCAAGGCCGGCCATCTTGTCCGACTGGTTGTCGGTATAGACCTCGATCTGCGCCGCTGCGCGATCGGCGCGGCGCAAGACGACAGTGCGCGCTTCTGGCCAGCCGTCGGGGCTGATGGTGGCAAGCGTTGGTTGGCGGGCAGCAGCGTCGCGGCTTGATACGCCCTGCACCAACTGATGCCAGACCTGATCATGAATGCCGGGCAGCGTTTCGAACCATTCACTCATAGCCTGTCATCTCCAGATAGCCGTTGCCGGACTGCGTGCCATCGATGGTGACCGGCCCCTCCCAATAAGGGACGCTGGTTTCCATCCATGCTTGTGTGTTGATCGCCTGCACCATGACGTCAACTCCCTGCGCGGGCAATTCCAGCCGCCAGCGGGTCGGCAAGCTGCGCCCATCAACCGTAGAGGTGTCTAATGGCGTTGCCCGCAGCGCGCCATCTTCATAGGGCGTTGGCGTACCATCCGCCGCGATCCATGTGGCCGAGGTATAGTTCGCCCCGTCCGTCTGGCGCAGCCGAAAGCCCATCATTCGTGCGCCATCGTCGAAGGACAGTGAAAACCAGTCCCATCCTGTTTGATCGCCTGAAAGCGGCTGGCTGGACCATTCACGGTCCAGCCAAGCTGTGCCGGTCACCGCCACCTCGCCTTCCGGCAGGTAAAGCACGCCTGCGATGTCATAGAAGGGTTGGGAATAGTAATAGCTTGCCTGCCCGCTGGGGGATTTTACGGAATAGCCATCCAGGCCCTGCTGCACCAGCGGTCCGTTGGCGGTTAGCTGCATGTCATAGCCGAAATCCGGCCCGGTAGCCGACAGGGTGCCGCCATCGATGCCGTCGAACCGCCAGTCGTCGATCCACGCGCTGAACGGATCGGCCACAACCCCCGCTTGTCCGATGCCGCCGCGCGCCAACCGTTCTGTGACGAAATGATCAACTGGCGTCGTGACGGCGGCATGGCCCATCCAGAGTTGTGGGTCATTCCAGCCGTCTCGCGTTTCTAGTGCCATGGCCGACCGGAACAAAGTCCATTGCAAGCCATATGGTGTTCCATCTGCGTCTTGCAAGTTCGCGGTTAGATACCACCATTCTATCCTGTAATTCGGATGCGCGCCGTGATCTGCGGGAAAAGTAAACTCGGGATCGGGCTGGGGGATGGCAAAGCCATCTGCACCGCTACCCAGGCCGGCAAACCCTTGGGCCTGCGCAAAAGCAGGCACTAAATAAAAGATCAGAGCCTTAACGTTCATTCGAAAACACCTTTAAAAGGTCACTGGGCGGGGTGCGTGACAGCCGCCACGCAGGCCAAAGCGCAGCGAGTGCTGCGGCGATCAGGGCAAACCCTCCGAGCCGTAGATGGTCTAGCGGGAAGATGTACATTGGTAGGCGCCACCCGAAAGCTGCGACATTGACGATAGCCAGCAGCGCCCAAGCCAGTGCGAGCCCAAGCGGCAGGGCGATCACGGCAGTCAGCATGGCCAACAGGACGGCGCGAATCAGTTCCAACTGGCCAAGCTTTCGGCGTGTCAGTCCCATCGCCCATACCGGTGCGAGTTGAGGCACACGCAGCGCGGCAAGTGTCAGCAGACTCATCAGGATGGCAAAGCTTGCAACTGCCAGCGTGAGGATGTTCAGCGCCGTTGTGACGGTAAAAGTCCGATCGAAAATATCTAGAGAGAATTGCTTGATCCCCGCCTGATTGATCGTGTTTCCGGGGGGCAGGTTCAGATCATCCTCCAGGTCATTTACAAGGTCCGGGACGTCTGCAGCTGGGAGGCGAAGACCAAATCGCAAAGGCTTTATTTCAGGGAAAAGGGCGGTAAAACTTGCTTCTGCAATAATGGCCTGACCAATGGGATTGCCGTAATCGCCATAGATCCCAGCCACACGAAAATGGCGTCCGGCCATCGGCACAGTGTCGTCAAGTGTCAGACCTGACCGACGCGAGAGCTGTTCGTTGATCAGCAGCGCTTCACCTGCAAACACCGCATCCCACGTCCCCTCGGTCGCCTGCAAGAACTGCCAGTTGTCGCGATAGGTTGCGTCGTCGCGTGCGCCAAATACCTCTGCCGGTAATCCTGCGATCTGAACCGGGACAGACGCGATTGGCAGGACAGCGTGGGTTCGCGGCGTGACATACGCGATGATTCGTGCGGCCTGCGCAGGGTCTTCGGCGGTGACATAAAGCTCTGATGCGAGGCGCTGATCCAAAAAACCAGTAAAGGTCAGCCGGAAGCTACTGACCATGGTGGACACGCCGACATTTGCCGCCATCGCCAACAACAGGGCTGCCAACGCCAGTGAAAGACCAGGCAATTGCTGGCGCGTATCGGCCCAGAACCACTGCGCCCGCACGCCGGTTGAAAAATGTTCCGCCAGCGCAAGCACGCGGTCCAGCATAAACGGCAGGGCCAGCGCGGCACCGATCAACATAGTGCCTAATAAAGCGAATCCAGTGATAAGACCCTGTGCAGTTATAGCTAGCACCGCTGCTAGCCCCAGCAAGGCCAGTGCCACCATGACCTGCACGCGCGCGGACCGTCCCGCTGCCATGCTTAGCGCGCGCGGCGATCCCCCGGCCAATAGCGGTAATTGCGCCAGCCGCCAGAACGCCGCAGCCGCGGCCATCGCGGTGCCGCCCAGCGCGATCCCTAGGCCTGATAGCCACCATGATGGACGCAGTTGCAGCGTGCCCGCGACGGTTGCCCCGTAAAGGCCCTGCAGCGTTGCCGCAACGTCGGGCAACAGCAGCGAGGCGACAACATAGCCCAACGCCACCCCGATTGCCCCGGCGATCAAGGCCATGATCGTCAGCTCTGCCGCCATAAGGGCCATGAGCCACCGCAGCGGCACGCCAAGCGCGCGTAGGGTCCGCACCACAGGGCGGCGCTGCTCGAACGCCAGCCCAATCGCGCCGTTCACGATGAAAATACCCACAGCAAAGGATAGCAGGCCAAATGCGGTCAGGTTCAGGTGAAAACTGTCGGTCAAACGTCCTATATCAGAGCCCGATTGTGCGATTTGGCGTGACAGGTCTGGTGCGATGCTATCCAGCGGAGCCTGCCGGATTGGCTGTACTGGCCCTACAATCAAACGGTCGATCTGGCCAGGTCGATCCAGCAGGCGCTGGGCCGCACCGATGTCCATGATGAGCGTGCCGGGAGCGACGTCGGGCGCAACAATTTTAGCAGGCCCCGGTGGCAAGGCGGCCAGCGCGCCTGCTTGGCCAAAGGCTTGTCCAGGTGCTGTCAAAAAAGCACTGATATCAGCGCCTTCATTAACGCGTACGGGTCCTAGTCCTCCGAATGATGTAAGTGGATCAAGCCCGACGATGCGCACGCCGTTCAACCGGCCATCGACCACCGGAGACACCAGCCAGCCAGCGCGGCGGAGGGCCACATAAGCGTCCTGCGACATCGGTTGCCCGTCGCGGCGCGCCAGTTGGTCATATGTTCCCTCGCCAAGCGTGGCGGCAGCGGCGTCATAGCTGGCCTGAGCCTCCGCATTGATGGCCTGCACGCCGGACCAAAGGGCTGTCGCCAGTGCCAGTCCGGCAAGCAGAGTGAACAACTGCAACGGATTGCGCCGCCAATGCGACAGTAGCGCTGCAAAGACGGCGCGCGTCATGCGATCCGCCCCTGCGCAAGGTGGAGGCGTCGCTGCATCTGGCTGGCTAGCCGGTCTGAGTGCGTAACCATTAAAAGCCCCGCGCCGGTGTCGGCCACAAGGTCCAGCATCAGGGTCAGCACCTGCGCCGCTGTCGCCTCGTCCAGATTGCCCGTCGGCTCGTCCGCCAGAACCAGTTTAGGCCGGGGCGCAAGCGTGCGGGCGATTGCGACGCGCTGCTGCTGGCCGCCAGAGAGTTGTTCTGGGTATTTGCGCAACTGCGAGGTCAGACCCATGCGCTCGGCCAGTGTCGCGCACCACTTAGGATCGTGTCGGCTTGCCAGCCGGGCTTGAAAGGCGATGTTGTCGGCGATCCGCAGGCTAGGAATCAGGTTAAACTGTTGAAATACGACGCCAACGGTATTGCGCCGCATACGAGCGCGCCCGGAATCGTCCAAGGCAGTCAGATCCTCGCCATCCAGCACGATTCGCCCCGCGTCGGGCGAGTCCAACCCACCAATCAAATGGAGCAGGGTGCTTTTGCCTGAACCGCTCTCGCCGGTCAGGGCGAGCGTTTCACCGCGATCTAGGGTCATGTCGATCCCTCGCAGGACATCGAATGGGCCATCTGCTGTGGCATAGGTTTTGCGAAGGTCAGTCACTGTCAGGAGCATCGGATTCTCTTTTGTTGCGACGTAATTATGGCGCAGGACCGGTCCGAACAGACCGCGTGGTCCCTTTGCCGCATGTGACGGCACGTTTTGCTGGCGTCCCGCCCCGCAGCTTGTCATCGTGCGGCAAACAGGAGGGAGTTACCATGACTGACATCGTCATCTTGGGCGGCGCACGAACCGCCATCGGATCATTCGGCGGGGCACTGGCAGGTACGCCGCCAATCACACTGGGCGCAACGGTGGCCGAGGCCGCGATGACCCGTAGCGGGATAAACCCGGCGCAAATCGGCCATGTCGTCTTTGGCCATGTCATCAACACCGAACCGCGCGATATGTATTTGTCACGCGTCGCCGCCATGGACGCGGGTGTGCCCGATACGACGCCTGCGATGAACGTGAACCGTCTATGCGGGTCCGGCGTGCAGGCGATCGTGTCAGTGGTGCAGGCGCTGCAACTGGGAGACGCTGACTTTGGTTTAGCAGGCGGGGCAGAGTGCATGTCCCGTTCCCCCTTCATCATCAGCGACCAACGCTGGGGTGCCAAGATGGGGGACATTCGAACTCGCGATATGATGCTGGGCGCGCTGAACTGCCCCTTCGGGACGGGCCATATGGGCATTACGGCGGAAAACGTTAGCGCAGAGCATGACATCAGCCGCGCGGCGCAGGACACCTTTGCATTGGAAAGCCAAAACCGCGCCGCCAGGGCGATGGCAGAGGGTCGCTTTGACAGTCAGATTGTGCCTGTCACGCTGAAGATCCGGCGGGAAACCTACGACTTTAAGACTGATGAACATCCCAAAGCGACGACGGCAGAAGCGCTTGCAGGACTTCGTCCCGCCTTCCGTAAGGATGGCACTGTGACGGCGGGCAACGCATCAGGCCTGAATGACGGGGCCGCGGCAATCACGTTAGCAACGATGGCAGCTGCAGAAAAGGCCGGGCTGACGCCGCGCTTTCGCGTGCTGGGCTATGCCCATGCGGGGGTTAGGCCAGAGGTGATGGGAATTGGCCCCGTGCCTGCTGTGCGCAAGCTGCTAGAACGGACCGGGCTGAAGGCGGACGATTTTGACGTGATCGAAAGCAACGAAGCCTTTGCCGCGCAGGCGCTGGCCGTCAGTAAAGAACTTGGCTTTGATCCTGCTAAGGTGAACCCGAACGGCGGTGCCGTCGCCTTGGGGCACCCCGTGGGCGCGACAGGAGCGATCATCACGGTCAAAGCGATGTACGAGCTGGACCGGATCGGCGGTAAACGCGCGTTGATCACGATGTGCATCGGTGGCGGTCAGGGGATCGCACTGGCAATCGAACGACTGAGCTAAAGCGTAACGGCGGGGGTAAGATTTTTATATAAAAATCATAAAAGCTGAAAGCTTTTTTTCGAAAAGGTTTTGCTGCCCCGCCGGCATGGATCAATAAAAGAGTGCAGTGTTGTTTATCAGCATGATGCGAATGATCTCGATCCCGATCAGCGCCACGATGGGCGACAGGTCGATCCCACCAAGGTTCGGCAGCACGCGGCGTAGCGGCGCATAGATCGGCTCTAGGATGCGCTGCAGCGTGTGCCAGATTTGCCCGACAATGGGCTGGCGCACGTTCAGCACGTCAAAGCTAATCAGCCAGCTCATAATGAAATGGGCAAAGATGAAGAACCGCGCGACACCCAGCAGCAGCAGTAGGATTTCAAACAGGGATGTCATTGGCAGCTCACTCCATTTTCAGTCTCTGGCGCAAGTAAAGGGTCCGGCGCTTTCAGACAACCCCTTGATCCGCAGGTCCGAACATCGGTGCTTGCCAGCCCGCATGCGCTAAGTGTCTAGTCGCCGCAAACAAGGGGCATAGAATGACAGTGTCGAAAAAGCGGATCTGGGGCTGGATGGCCTTCGACTGGGCTTCGCAGCCGTTTTACACGTTGGGCCTCACCTTTGTCTTCGGACCCTATTTCGCGCTCGTCGCTACACAGGCGTTCATCAGCGACGGGTTGATTGAGGAAGCGGCGAAGGCGCAGGCGCAGTCGATCTGGTCCGTCGGCCAGACCATCGCGGGATTGCTGATTGCGATCACGGCACCTTTTTTAGGGGCCTATGCCGATAATTCGGGACGCAAAATCCCGTGGATCGCAGGGTTTTCGGTTATTTTCGTAGCGGCGTCTTGGTCGCTGTGGGGTCTGACGCCAGACGGTGCGGGTCTGTATCTGATCCTGATCCTGTTCTACGTCGCCTTTTTTGCCAGTGAATCCGCTCTGAACTTTGTGAACGCGATCCTGCCGAGCCTTGGGACCGATAAACAGATAGGGCGCATTTCCGGCTCTGGCGCGGCTTTTGGCTATTGGGGCGGGGTCACATCGCTGTTCATCCTGCTTCTCTTGTTCGTCGAAAGCCCTGACACCGGCCTGACCATGCTGGGCATTTCCCCTGTGCTGGGCCTTGATCCGGCGACAATGGAAGGTACCCGCAGCGTCGGGCCGTTCATCGCGCTGTGGTATGTGATATTCATGATCCCGTTCTTTGCCTATGTGCGGGACACCCCTGCACCTGTGGGCAAGGGCACGTCGTTACTAGCTGTCTGGGGTGATCTGCGTGCAACGCTGCGCGGTGTGATGCACCGCCGCAGTCTCAAGTATTTCCTGTTGTCGTCCATGTTCTATCGCGACGCGCTGAATGCGCTTTATGCTTTCGGCGGCATTTATGCTCAGCTGGTGCTGGGGTGGAGCGTGATGAAAATCGGCATTTTTGGCGTGCTTGCTGCCATTGCTGCAGCCATTTTCACATGGCTCGGTGGTTTGGTCGATCAACGATATGGGCCAAAGCCTGTTATTAGGGTCTGTGTCTGGTTGCTTATAATAGTCGGCTGCCTGATCGTGGGCATGTCGCGCGATCATCTGTTCATGTTCCCGTTGGCCCCGGGATCGCAGCTTCCTGATCTGGTGTTTTATGGCTGCGGCATGGTCATTGGCGGGGCGGGCGGCGCGATTTACGCTGCTAGCCGGACCATGATGGTACGGCATACCCATCCGGATCGCCCGGCAGAGGCGTTCGGCCTATTCGCGCTGACCGGCAAGGCCACCGCTTTTATCGCACCGGCCAGCATTGCGTTGTTCACGTTTATGACAGGGAACGTACAACTTGGCTTTCTGCCTGTCATCTTTCTGTTCCTCCTCGGGTTGTTCCTGCTAAGGTGGGTTAACAAAGACGGAGATCGCGCAGAATGATCCGCATTGCAGCATTGATCGCATTGGTGACGGGCCTTGCCGCCTGTCAGCAAGAAGCGAAGATCGCCACCGCGACGCAACCGGTATTTTCGACTCAGAACACCAATGACACCCGGATCGCCAAGCAGGTGTTCGGTAATTTGTTCGATGGGTCCAGCCAGCCGTCGGCGCCGGTAGGGTTTTACTCTAAGGGGTGTCAGGCCGGTGCCGAGCGCCTGGCCGAAACTGGGCCAACTTGGCAAGCGATGCGTTTGTCGCGCAATCGTAACTGGGGACAGCCGCAGCTGATCAGTTTTGTGCAGGACCTGTCTCGCGTTGCCGCAAAGCAGCCCGGTTGGCAGGGGCTGTATCTGGGCGACATGAGCCAGCCGCGCGGCGGCCCGATGCTGAGCGGTCACGCCAGCCACCAGATCGGTCTGGACGCAGACATCTGGCTGAAGCCCGCCAGCAGCCTGTCCCTGTCGCGGACAGAGCGCGAGAATATCTCTTCTGACCGGATGGACCGCAATGGCGGTGCCTTTGTGAGCAGTAACTGGGGTCCGGCCCAAGAGGCGATCATTCGTGCCGCGGCATCCGATCCGCGCGTTGCGCGCATTTTCATCTTTCCGGGTGCCAAGGTCGAAATGTGTAACAACGCGACCGGCGACCGCAGTTGGCTGAATAAGGTCCGCCCTTGGTATGGTCACAATTATCATTTCCATGTCCGCCTGAATTGCCCTGCCGGATCCGGCCTGTGCGCGCCTCAGGACCCGCCGCCGTCCGGTGACGGCTGCGCTGACGCTGCTGAGTGGGTGGATAACATCCTGAATCCTAAGCCGGCACCGCCGCGTGACCCGAACGCGCCGCCGCCGACTCCTAAGCCTGAACTGACCATGGCCAGCCTGCCCGGCCAGTGCGCAGCCGTCGCAGCCAACTGATCGTGCGCCGCCTATTTCTATTGATCGCCCTGCTTGCGGGGTGCAGTCAGGCGTTTGGCCAAACGATGGCCAGTGGCGTTGCGCAGGTTGGCCGTTTCATCTGGCTGAACGATGATCCCGCCTTCGGCGGCATGTCCGGGATCGAGATCAGCGACGACGGCTCGCGCTTTATCGCGCTGAGCGATCGCAGCACGCTGTGGGAAGGGACCGTCAGCCGTAAGGGTGGGATCATCACCGCCCTCACACCTGATCTGATCACGCCGCTTCATATCTCTGACGGCAGCCCAACTGATCATGACACGGGCGATTCAGAAGGCTTGGCGCTGGGTCCCGATGGCACGGTCTATATTTCTTTCGAAGGGCTGGCGCGTGTTGCCGCCTATCCCGACGTAACAGGCCCTGCCGTGCGGATTCCGCGCTATCCGGCCTTTGATGCGCTGCAGCCAAACGCCTCGCTAGAGGCTTTGGCGATAGATGAGGATGGCGCTCTATATACCATGCCGGAACGGTCGGGCCGCGCGACGCAGCCATTTCCCGTCTACCGCTACAAAGATGGCACTTGGACCACTGCCTTTGAAGTCATGCGCGAGGGGCCATTTTTACCCGTCGGCGCAGATATTGGTCCCGACGGCCTGTTCTATCTGCTGGAGCGTGACTTTACCGGCATAGGGTTTCGCAGCCGGGTTCGGCGCTTTGACATGACGGGCGGTCAGGCCAAGACCCTGATCGAAACGCGAACCGGCGTGCACGACAATCTGGAGGGGCTGTCCGTCTGGCGCGACCAGACCGGCACGATCCGCCTGACCCTGATTTCTGACGACAACTTCAAATTTTTCCAAACCACAGAAGTCGTGGAGTACCGCGTCACCGATTGACCTGCGTGTCAGGTCCGGCTAAGCCGCGCCGTCCCCGGATGGTTCGGGGGCCAAGTGCCGCACCCTTGCCAAAACGGATCAAAATTATGCGTATTCTTCCCGGCGTTATCGCCATGGCCGCCATTGTTGTGGCCTCCAACATCCTTGTCCAATTCCTGATACTCGACGGCCTGCTGACTTGGGGTGCGTTTACCTATCCGCTGGCGTTTCTGGTCACCGACCTGATGAACCGCATCTATGGCGTGTCCGCCGCGCGCCGTGTGGTGCTGGTGGGCCTTGTCGTCGGCATCGTGTGCTCTCTGATCGGTAGCCAGATCCAGCTGGAATTCGGCCCCGCCGTCCCCGTCCGCGTCGCTGTTGCCTCTGCCACCGCATTCGGTATCGCACAGCTGCTGGACATCGCCGTGTTCAACCGCTTGCGGATGGGCGTGTGGTGGGTGGCCCCGTTGGGGTCGACGTTGGTGTCCTCCGTCGTGGACACGGTGATTTTCTTCTCCATCGCCTTCGCCGTGACGTTCAATAGCTTCAGCGCCGGGGCCGCGGATCAGATCATCTGGGCGCAGGACTCAGTGCCGTTCCTGAACATCGGGCCAATGGTGCCGCTTTGGGTTTCGCTCGCTGTGGCCGACTGGTCGGTCAAGATTTTGGTCGCTTTGCTCGCCCTCGTGCCGTTTCGCCTGATTGTTGGGTGGGTCACACAGGCGCGCACATAAACGCGAAGTGTTGTGTATTTTAATTTGACATACACGACATCTGTGCGAACCTACCCATAGGCGAAACTTATTGAAAGGAGGTGATCCAGTGCATCATGAAGTTCTGGAGACGTGTGTCGGGACAACTTGGGGGGTTCTGATCTAGGGCAGCCCCTAGTTCATACACCTTTCAGGTGGGTGGCCCATTAGGGTCCCTAACCGACCCACCTCCGATATTCAGGAAAGGGCTATCCCATCGCCGGGGTAGCCCTTTTTTATGTCAAGCCGTCAAGTGTGACGGGGGCGTGTCAACGTTTGGCGTAGCCAAATGCCGTCGCACAGGGGTGATCAGGTACACGACACTGGCAAACTGCGGCAAACCCGTTACATCATCCACCATGGCTGACGATTTACGCATCACCGACACGATCACCCTGCAAGGGTGGGAAATGGTTGAGACTTTTACCCGCGCCAGCGGCCCCGGTGGGCAGAACGTGAACAAGGTGTCCACCGCCGTTGAGCTGCGGTTCGAGGCAGAGCGCTCGCCATCCTTGCCGGACTCGGTCAAGGCGCGGCTAAAGCGGCTTGCGGGCCGCCGCTGGACGCTGGACGGCGCGCTAGTGATCTTTGTGCAGGACACCCGCTCCCAAGCCCGCAACCGAGACCTTGCCCGTGAGCGATTGGCCGAGCTGATCGTGAAAGCCAACGAAAAGCCCAAACGCCGTGTGGCGACAAAGCCGACCTATGGATCGGTGAAGCGCCGCCTGAAGGCGAAGAAGGTCAGGGGTGAGGTGAAGGCGTTGCGGGGGGATGTGGGGGAGGAGTGATTGTTCTGCCCACTAGTCTGTGAATCTTAGGCTCTGGTCTCCAGCTGGTCTCCCGTAACGGGAACGTCTCAGTAAAGCGTTTTTGCATGAACAAATTGTGCCGTCGAAGCAGGTCTTTGTCGCTCGTTTTGCTGTTCGTTGATTTTTACGCAGCCCTTGGTTGCGGTCCTTGGGGTACATACTTCGGTCCGTGGTCAGCGCACTGGCTGCCTAAAAGCTACGCGTTCTTAGGGCCTTGAGCGGCAAAAGAAGCGAACTCGTCGAGACGCGAAAGTGGCTTCTGGCTCAAATCAAGGAACGCCAAAAGCAAGGGGTAGGTGAACCGTGCGAAGAAATGGACGATGCGCTTCGCCTCCTTCTTGACGCCCAGATTGCCGAGTTGGAACGCAAAATCGAACGCCTCATCACAGCCGATGAGACGCTGGCCGAACTCGCCCGGATTCTACGTTTCATTCCAGTTGTTGTACCTGTCGCCAGCACTATGCTGATCGCCGAGATGCTCGAGCTCGGCCAAATATCCTGGGAACAGGCCGCGGCTCTGACAGGTCTTGCTCCGATTGCCCGCGACAGTGGCGCGCTTCGTGGAAAGCGCAATCGGCGGCGGGCGGTGCCTGTTGCGGCATGTGATGTTCTAGGCGGCTTTGGTGGACAGCCATCGCAATCCGGTCTTGAAACCTTTCGCAGACCGCCTGCGCTTTGCCGGAAAACCGCATAAGACCGTCGTAACAGCCGTTGCCCGAAAACTCGTCACCATCGCGAACGCGCTCTGCAAATCACGACTGAATTGAGTTTATCCAGCAGCTTGAAGATACAGTTGCCAAAATTTTAACCTTTGAAAATTTATCTTAAAATGCTAACATAGATCAGCTTCCAACTAAAAATTATCGATACTATGTCGAAA
>CAWUXN010000099.1:0-11875 GCA_963926415.1 uncultured Loktanella sp. | reverse complement strand
TGGAAGTCGTGGTTCTTTTCGTGGGCCATGTTGTTGTTTTCCCGTACTGCTGGTCGCGGTCGTTAGTTGGAGTCTATGGCGTTGGCCGGCGCGGTTGTCAAAAGATTCGCGTCGACGGCGGCCTGTTGTATGGTTTCGGGTGGGTCAATCTCGTAAAAGGTATAACCAAGTGTAATGGTGTGGACATACTTTGCATCGCGGTCGTCGACGATAGCCGGATCGACGTAAAAGCTTACGGGCATCTGCACCGTCTCGCCCGGTTGAAGAGTCTGCTCGATAAAGCAAAAACATTCTATCTTATCAAAAAAGCCGCCCGCCTCATAAGGGGTGACGTTATAGGCGGCCTGACCTGACACGACACGGTCGGTCGGATTGTGCGCCTCGTAAAAGGCAAGGCCAGTTTCGCCAAGGCGCAGTGTCATTTCGCGCTGAACCGGCTTAAACGTCCACGGCATGTCACGGTCGATGGAGGCGTCGAATCTAACCTTGATGGTCTGGTCCAGGATCGTATCGGATCCGGCTTCTGCTACGTTCGTATAGCCGGAAAAACCGGTGACGCGGCAGAACCACGAATAAAACGGCACGGATGCAAATGCGAGTCCAGCCATGACCACAACGACAGCCACTGTCTGTGCAAGGGTGCGGTTGGCACCGGTCAGTCGGGGTAAAAGCATTAGTTTGAAACCTCTGACAATGGAACATTTGTTTCGGGAGTTTCAGCTACGATCTGCGGACGTACAACGTGGTCAAATGTCTCAAACTTGCGTAAATCTCCCAACTGCAGAACTTTTACCACAGTCAGACCAAAGACGATGCCGATAAAGGCCAGCAACAGCAGGCCAATGCCCATGTTGCGACCGCGACGACGCTTGTGAATTTCGTGCTCGACCTGGATTGCCATTTACAGGCCTCCGATATGGTTGGCGCGCAAGGCGGCCTCGATCAGGAGGGCACCGAAATGCGCAAAAAGATAGTAAAGCGAGACTTTGAAGGTACTGATCTCGACCTTGTAGTTGTCTGCTTCTGCCTGCGCCTCGTCACGGCGCCAAATATCATAGCAGCCCTTTAAGAACCAAGCGTTGAAAAACACAGCAATCGCCAGATAGACCCATCCCCCGATAGAGGTAAATCCAAGCCCGATCGCAACGGCGACAAGCGGTGCGCAATAGGCCAAAACGTGATTCCGGGTGACGCGGCGACCGTGCGTTTCGGTCAGCATCGGCACGCCTGCATCGCCGTAGTCTGTTTTCACAAACAGCGCTAGCGCCCAGAAGTGCGGCGGAGTCCACATGAAAATCAGAGCGAACATAAGGACTGATTCTATACTGATACCGCCCGTCGCTACCGCCCAGCCGATCATCGGAGGGAAGGCACCAGCGGCGCCACCAATGACAATGTTCTGCGGCGTAGCACGCTTCAGCCACATCGAATATACAACAGCGTAGAAGAATATAGTGAAGGCGAGAAGCGCGGTCGCGACCCAGTTAGTCGCAAGCCCCAGCAACACTACAGAAAAGCATGACAACGTCAGGCCAAGGCCCAGCGCCTCGCCAGGCTGAACTCGGCCATCGGGAATCGGGCGCTTTGCCGTGCGGCGCATACGGCCGTCAATATCGGCATCCCACCACATATTCAGCGCGCCAGAAGCCCCGGCCCCAACGGCAATGCAAAGAACCGCAACAAAGCCGATGAAAGGATGGACCGGAACAGGTGCGACCAGCAGGCCGACCAACGCCGTGAAAACGACCAGTGACATAACCCGAGGCTTCAGCAGGGCGAAGTAATCCCCCATTTGGGCCTCGTAGGCCGTCTCTGGAGTGGTTTCGTGAAGGCTCATGTCAGACATGGTTCGCGCCTTTGAAAGGTCAGATTAAATGGTCACGACCCGGCATTCGCGCCGGATCGCACCTCAGAAGTATCAAAGGTCTGTTCGCTAAAGCAATCAGACGCCGTTCTGGACCTTCGCTTCGACCAACCAGGCGTCGTAGACCTCTTGGCTGACCACTTTGACGGTGATCGGCATAAAGGCGTGATCCTTGCCGCAAAGCTCAGAGCACTGACCAAAGTAGATACCTTCTTTTTCGGCATTGAACCACAGCTGTGCCAGGCGGCCGGGAACGGCATCCTGCTTCACGCCGAAGGCAGGCACGGTCCAAGAGTGAATCACGTCGGCACCAGTCAATTGCATTACGATGGTCTTCCCAACGGGCAGGATGATCGCCTGATCGGTGGCCAACTTGTACAGATCGTCGGTATAGCCGAAGTCAGCCAGCTCTTCCGGGGCGAGCATGAAGGATTCGAAGGCGACGCCTTCATCCACGTATTCATATCCCCAGTACCACTGGTAGCCGGTCACTTTGATAGTGATGTCACCTTCGGGAATTTCCTGCTGGTTGAACAGAACCGGCAGCGAAAACGCGCCAATAAACACCAGAATAACGATCGGCACGACAGTCCAAGTGATTTCCAGCGGGCTGTTATGGGTGAAGCCGGATGGCTTCGGGTTGGTCTTGTGGTTGAACTTCCAGAAGGTCCAGATCATCAGGCCAGACACGAACAACACGATCGCAGTAATTATCCACAGCAGCATGCCATCAAGCCAATGCACATCGCGCGCAATGCTGGTTACAGCTTCCTGAAAACTGATGCCGTTCGCATGGGGCGCACCAATAACGGGCAATTCCACGTTCACGTCCTGTGCACGGGCCGCAGCACCGGCAAGAATAAGACCCATCGTGGTCCAGGCAGTCTTGGCGAAATTGCTCACTCGCATGTCTTTCCCTTTTGCTCCCGCGCAGAATTTCCCTCTGCGGCGTGACGATTGCGCTGGGCCACTAGCTAGGCGACCGTCACGGAATCCCGTTGTATCCTGGCCAGCGTGTCCCATATCCTGAAGGACAACTCAAGAACCACGATTGCGGCAAAGAGACGCTTTGGCGCGATGTGTGTGTTTATCTTGCCCCGATTAAGGATGCTTAAATGACCGCCGACTCCTTCCGCCCGTTCACGACGCACCTCGATCAGGATGCAGCCCTTGGCATGTTGCGGGACGCCGTTCAGGGCGCTGATGATGGAGAATTGTTCATCGAACGCCGCCGTTCCGAAAGCCTTGTGCTGGACGACGGGCGGGTGAAAAACGCCAGCTATGATGCGTCCGAAGGGTTCGGTCTGCGCGCCGTGAGGGGCGAACGGGCGGGCTATGCCCACGCCTCGACGATTGACGAACACGCGTTGCGGCGGGCCGTGGCGACTGCGCGTCTGGCGGTGGGCGATGGTGGCGGCACGCTGGCCGCCGGGCCCAAAAGGACGAACGTTAAGCTTTACAGTGACGTTGATCCGGTGGCGGAGGCAACATTCCCGGCCAAGATCGATCTGCTGCGCCAGATTGATGCGTTCGCGCGCAATCTGGACCCCCGCGTCGTGCAGGTCAGCGCATCCTTGGGCGCATCCTTGCAAGAGGTAGTGATTCTCCGCCCCGAAGGCACAGTCGTCACCGATATCCGCCCGATGAGTCGCATCAATATCTCTGTAATCGTCGAGGACGGCGGCCGCCGTGAAAGCGGTGGCATGGGTGGCGGCGGGCGCGCGTCCCTAATCGGCCTGATAGCGCCAGAGCATTGGCAAGGCGTCGCCCGCGAGGCGCTGCGCATCGCGCTGGTGAACCTGACAGCAGAGGCCGCGCCTGCGGGCGTAATGGACGTTGTGCTTGGCCCGGGCTGGCCCGGCATCTTGTTGCATGAAGCGATTGGACACGGGCTGGAAGGCGATTTTAACCGCAAGGGCAGCAGTGCGTTTGCCGGATTGATGGGCCAGCAGATCGCTGCAAAGGGCGTGACGGTGCTGGACGACGGCACGATTCCCGACCGGCGCGGGTCTATCACCGTCGATGACGAGGGAACGCCCAGCGCCAAGAACGTGTTGATCGATGACGGCGTGCTGGTTGGCTATATGCAGGACCGTCAGAATGCGCGCCTGATGGGGGTAGAGCCGACGGGCAACGGGCGGCGCGAAAGCTATGCCCATGCGCCTATGCCGCGGATGACGAACACATATATGCTAGCCGGCGATACGACCCCTTCCGATCTCGTCGCGGACCTGAAGGACGGGATCTATGCCGTGGGCTTTGGCGGCGGGCAGGTCGATATCACCAACGGCAAGTTCGTGTTTTCCTGCACCGAGGCTTACCGCGTTAAAAACGGTGTCGTAGGCGCGCCGATTAAGGGCGCAACCCTAATTGGCGATGGCGCGACAGCGTTGAAGCAGATCAGGGGAATCGGCAACGACCTCGCGTTGGACCCCGGCATCGGCAATTGTGGCAAGGCAGGTCAGTGGGTGCCGGTTGGCGTCGGCCAGCCCAGCCTAATGATCGGAGGTCTGACTGTGGGTGGATCGGCCTAACCGACAAAAATTGTCGTCAATTTCTGAAATAATTTAAAACCTATTAACCGATACGATTCTAATCTGAAGAGGCTCTAAGACGAAGGTATGGTTCAAAGTGGAACGTTTCCCGACCACACACCACATCCCCACAGGATGCCGCTAGGTTCCATTACCTTCGTCTTCTGCGCTCTCGCCGGGTCGGGCCAGCGACCTATCGAAGGCTCTTGGCCAAACACGGAACGGCGCTTGCCGCCTTGCCGAATATCGCCGCCGCAGCGGGGGTATCCGACTATACAGCTTGCCCCGAAGGCGTCGTCGCTGCTGAACTAAAGGCTGGACATCAAGCCGGAGCATGGTTGCTGATGCAGCGCGATGAAGACTGGCCTACTATCATTAACGATCTGTCCGGTGCGCCGTCAATGTTATAGGCATTGGGGTAGGTTGAACTACTGCAACGGCCCGTGATCGCCATGGTCGGCGCGCGCAATGCATCGTCTCTTGGCACCCGCATGGCCAAGGCGTTGGCCGCCGGTCTGACCGCCGCAGGCTTTGTCGTCGTCTCCGGATTGGCACGCCGGATTGATGCGGCGGCCCATCACACCGCCCTGCAAGGCGGCACTGTCCCCGCGCAAGCGGGCGGGGTCGACGTCATTTATCCGCGCGAAAACAGGGTTCTGGCTGAACAGATTGCAGCCCACGGGCTACGCCTGTCAGAAATGCGGATGTGGCTGCAACCGCAGGCGCGGCATTTTCCCGCACGCAACCGCATCATCGCAGGCCTATCGCGCGCTGTGGTCATCGTCGAAGCAGCCGCAAAATCCGGCAGCCTCATTACCACCCGCAGTGCACTGGATGCGCACCGCGATGTGCTGGTAGTGCCTGGGCATCCTTTTGACGCCCGTGCCGCCGGGTGCAACATGCTGATCCGCGACAGGGTCACGCTGGTCCGCTCTGCCCCCGACGTGATCGAAGCTGTGGGCACCCTGCCCGGTGCAGCGCCCGAACTGCCGCTGCAAATGCCCTACCGTCCGCCCAAACCGCAACGCGGATTGCGCGAAAATGCAGCGCTGCACAACTTGATCCTGAACCGCCTGGGAGTGTCTCCAATGGCAGAGTATCAGCTGATCCGCGATCTTGACGGTGCCGCCCCAATCGTCGCCCCGGCGCTTGTCGACCTAAAGCTTGAGGGCCTGGTTGCCCAATCCGCTGGCGGCCTGTTGTCGCGCGCCAATTGACATAGCCGTTACAATTTAAAATAGTTTACCTTTAAAATCAATACACTAAACTAAATCATGTGGTTTGCCACTGGCGCTGCGCCGTTGGATTGACAACTTAGGGGCAAGCCGACCATGTTTCTCGGTCAATGTGCCCCCTAGTTAAAGCAAGGTTTTCCATGCCAGTTGTCGTTGTCGAATCCCCGGCGAAAGCCAAGACAATCACCAAGTATTTGGGACCGGACTTTACGGTGCTCGCGTCCTATGGTCACGTGCGGGACCTGCCGCCCAAGAACGGCTCTGTGCTGCCCGACGAAGACTTTGCCATGCTTTGGGAAGTTGGGAGCGATTCCAAAAAACACCTCAAGGCGATCGTCGACGCGCTGAAAGAAGACCCGCACCTGATCCTCGCGACCGACCCCGACCGCGAGGGAGAGGCCATTTCTTGGCACCTGCAGGAAGAGCTGAACAACAAGCGCGGGCTGAAAATTCAGTCAGCCAGCCGGGTCGTGTTCAACGCGATCACGAAAAGCGCTGTGACCGAGGCGATGAAGAATCCGCGCCAAGTCGATCAACCGCTGGTCGATGCCTATCTGGCCCGCCGCGCGCTGGATTATCTTGTCGGGTTCAACCTGTCACCAGTTCTTTGGCGCAAATTGCCCGGTGCGAAATCCGCTGGCCGAGTGCAGTCGGTCTGCCTGCGCTTGATTGTCGAGCGCGAGATGGAGATCGAGGTGTTCCGCAATCAGGAGTACTGGACCGTCCGCGCCGTTCTGGAAAACCCTCGCGGTGCCAACTACGAGGCGCGCCTGACCGTGCTGGGCGGCAAGAAGGTGGATAAATTCGATCTGGCCAACGGCACGCAGGCTGAAATGGCTGTGCAGGCAATCACGTCGCGCGATTTGTCTGTCATAAGCGTCGAGGCGAAGCCCGCAACGCGCAACCCTAGCCCACCCTTCATGACCTCGACCCTGCAACAAGAGGCCAGCCGCAAGTTTGGCATGGGCGCAAAGCAATGTATGAGCGTCGCCCAGCGCCTGTATGAGGCCGGTTTTATCACCTACATGCGGACCGACGGCATCGACATGGCCCCCGAGGCCGTGACCGGTGCCCGCGATGCGATCAAGACTAAGTTCGGCGGCGATTACGTCCCCAAGGACGCCCGCGTTTACAAGAACAAGGCGAAGAACGCGCAAGAGGCGCACGAATGTATCCGTCCGACCGACATGATGGTCGACGCCAGTCAGGCCGAAATCAAGGACGCCGATCAGCGCAAGCTGTATGACCTGATCTGGAAACGCACGCTGGCCAGCCAGATGGAAGCGGCGCGGATGGAACGCACGACCGTGGACGTTGGCAGCAAGGACCAGCAGGTCATGCTGCGTGCCAACGGTCAGGTCATGTTGTTCGACGGCTTTCTGCGCGTTTACGAAGAAGGCCGCGACGATAGCACAGAAGAAGAAGACAAGCGTCTGCCGCAAATCGAGCAGGGCGAAGTCGCGAAAAAGAAATCCGTCGACAGCGAGCAGCATTTCACCATGCCCCCGCCCCGCTATACCGAGGCAACGCTGGTCAAGCGCATGGAAGAGCTCGGCATCGGCCGCCCGTCCACCTATGCCAGCATCGTCACGACGATTCAGGATCGCGGATATGTCGAAAAGGACAAGAACCGCCTGATCCCGCAGGACAAGGGACGGCTGGTGACAGCGTTCCTATCGAACTATTTCCACCGCTACGTCGAATATGACTTCACTGCGGACCTAGAAGACCAGCTCGACAAGGTTAGCGCCGGCGAGGGTGATTACAAGAAATTGCTGGAACGGTTCTGGCGCGATTTTTCGGCTGCGATTGCCGAAACCGCTGATCTGCGCATTGGCGAGGTGCTGGACAAGATCAATGAGGTACTGGAGCCGCACCTGTTCCCCGATACCGGTGATGGCACCGACCCGCGCCTGTGCCCGAACTGCGGCGCAGGCCGTCTCTCGATGCGCACCGCACGGTCCGGCGGAGCATTTATCGGCTGTTCGAATTACCCCGAATGCCGCTACACTCGCCCCTTTGGCCCGCCCGATCCAGAGGCGGAGAAGTCGGCAATTCCGCCCGACGGCAAACTGCTGGGCGAAGATCAAGGCGACGAAATCCGCATCTTTAAAGGCCGCTTTGGCCCCTTCGCCCAGCGCGGTGCCGCAACCGAGGAAACACCTAAGCCGCCTCGCCAATCCGTGCCTGCCGCGTGGGAGCCTGAAGAGGTCAGCCTGGAAGACGCCGTGCGTCTGCTTGCCCTGCCCCGTCTGATCGGCCCACACCCCGAAGATGGCATCAATGTCTGGGCT
This sequence comes from uncultured Loktanella sp., assembly GCA_963926415.1. Lineage (GTDB taxonomy): Bacteria > Pseudomonadota > Alphaproteobacteria > Rhodobacterales > Rhodobacteraceae > Loktanella. Next base: position 3,948 of record CAWUXN010000099.1, on the reverse strand, counting down.
AATATTGGACGCTATGGCCCCTATCTGAAACACGCCGACACGACCTCGGACCGGGGCGGCACCAATGCCAATCTGGAAGGGCTGGACGACGTCTGGACCGTTGGCATGAACCATGCTGTACAGTTGCTAGCCGAAAAGATCGCGAGCCGCGGTGCTCGTGGCAAGGCCGCCGCGGCATTGCGAGAGCTGGGCGAGCACCCGCAAGCGGGCGGTCCGGTCAATATCTATGACGGCAAATATGGCCCCTACGTGAAGTGGGACAAGCTTAACGCGACCATCCCGGACACCATCACGTCAGAGGATCTGACGCTAGCGCAGGCTGTTGATCTACTGGACGAACGCGCCGCAAAATCCGGAAAGCCCAAGCCGGCGGCCAAGAAGAAGGCCGCTCCGAAAAAGGCCGCGGCCAAAAAGCCTGCTGCGAAAACGGCGGCTAAGAAACCAGCCGCAAAAGCAGCAACCAAAACGGCGGCTAAGAAACCAGCCCCAAAGAAAGCCGCGCCGAAGGCGAAGCCAGCGGCAAACGACGATGACGACGGCGACGTCCTCGAATAAGTGCCAAACGGCGGCATCAGATTGACATTGCCCGGCGCGCCTAGCACGTTCGCCGGGCAATTCATTTTTGAGGGTGCGAGATGAAGAAAGTCTATGGCTCTGCCGCCGAGGCGCTAGACGGTCTGTTGACCGATGACATGTTAATTGCGGCAGGAGGCTTTGGTCTGTGCGGAATCCCCGAGCTGCTGCTGGGCGCGATTAAAGAGTCGGGCGTAAAGGGGCTGACCTTTGCGTCCAACAACGCGGGCGTCGACGATTTTGGCATCGGCATACTGTTGCAGACTAAACAGGTGAAGAAGATGATCTCTTCTTACGTGGGCGAGAATGCCGAGTTTATGCGCCAGTATTTGGCGGGCGAGTTGGAAGTCGAGTTCAACCCCCAAGGCACGCTGGCTGAACGTATGCGAGCCGGAGGTGCTGGCATTCCTGGATTTTACACCAAGACAGGCGTCGGAACCCAGATCGCTGAGGGCAAGGAACACAAGGACTTTGACGGGCAGACCTATATCATGGAACGCGGTATCGTCGCTGATCTGGCCATCGTGAAAGCTTGGAAAGCGGATCCGACCGGTAATTTGGTGTTCCGCAAGACGGCTCGCAACTTCAATCCGCCCGCTGCCATGTGCGGCAAGGTCTGCGTGGTCGAGGTCGAAGAGATCGTGCCGACAGGCAGCCTTGATCCTGACAGCATCCACCTGCCCGGCGTCTATGTGCACCGCATAATTCAAGGCGACCACGAAAAGCGTATCGAACAGCGCACGACGCGCAAGAAGGAGTCCGTATAATGGCTTGGGACCGCAACCAGATGGCGGCACGGGCCGCAGAGGAACTGCAGGACGGCTGGTATGTGAACCTGGGGATCGGCATCCCGACGCTGGTCAGCAACTATATCCCCGACGGCATCGAAGTGACGCTTCAGTCGGAAAACGGCATGCTTGGCATGGGCGCATTCCCGATAGAAGGCGAAGAAGACGCCGACCTGATCAATGCAGGCAAGCAGACGATCACCGAGCTGCCGCAGACCGCGTTCTTTGATTCCGCCACGTCATTTGGCATGATCCGGGGCGGCAAGATCGCGATGGCGATCCTTGGCGCGATGGAAGTTGCTGAAAACGGCGACCTGGCGAACTGGATGGTCCCCGGCAAGCTTATCAAGGGCATGGGCGGGGCGATGGACCTTGTCGCTGGCGTGCAGCGCGTTGTCGTCGTCATGGATCACGCCAACAAGCACGGCGACTCCAAAGTGCTGAAATCCTGCACCCTGCCCCTGACGGGTGCCGCCGTCGTGGACCGTATCATTACGAACCTTGGCGTGCTGGACGTTGTCGAAGGCGGATTGCGGATCGTGGAATGCGCCGATGGCGTAACAGAGGACGAGTTGCGCGCGGCAACCGAGGCGACAATCGTCAATTGATCAAGGCGGGGCGGGCCACATTGGCCCGACCGCTACCTATGACCTGTTGACTGCAAAGACGCAGCCGTCGCTGACCAGTTCCGGCGGCGTCAGGCACAGCCCACGCGCCACGGCAAAGGCGGCTAGCACCTTTGGCACATAGCCGCGGGTTTCTGGGAACGGCGGAACACCCTTGTTATCGCGCACGGACCCTTCGCCAGCGTTATATCCGGCAAGAACCATAATCGGGTCGCCGTCGAACTTGTTCATCAGCCAATCCAGATAGGCCACGCCGCCCTTGATGTTCTGTGCGGGTGACAGGCTGTCAGTCACGCTGAACCGCGCGGCAGTATCTGGCATCAGTTGCATCAGCCCTTGCGCCCCTGCTCCGCTGACCGCCTGTGCGTTTCCAGCGCTCTCTACACTAATCAACGCCAGCACCAGCGCCGGGCTGACCTTTGTTCCGACGGTCGCCTTCAGAATTTCGATCCCGTGCGCGGCTGCGATGTCCTGTAATGACTGCAGACGCGGGACAGGCACCGACTTGCCCGCTGGCGGCTGTGCAATGGCGCTGAGCGCATCGTGCAGACGCCCCGGTCCGCTATCCGCCAGATCAGGAGAGATCGTGGACCAGAACCATGCCAAGCCCGACGGCTGCGGCACGCGGGCGGTGGCACCGTCCGGTGTCATGACAAGCGCAGCGGTCTGCGTGGATTTGGGGGCGAACATCGTTGCGGGGGCAGCATTAGGGTCGACTTGAACGGTAATGCGCGATCCACCAGACTTGGGTACGCCAACCCGCTTAAAGGTAAAGTCAGGCTGCAAACGGCTTTCTGCCCGAATATCCGCTGCACCCATCATCAGCCCGGCCACAACAAGGCAGCCCGCCGTAAAGATTTTCATAATTTGTCCGTCCTGCTCGACGTTTGTTTTGCCAGCAAGTTCGCAGGTTCGGGGTGAGATTACTACTTTGACTTGAACAATGCGCCAATTCCGCCAGCATTCGACGCAAACGCGCAACGTAGAAGAGAAATAGTTCTAAAGCATTAACGAAATAAATAAAGCAAAAATAATACTTTACCCACATATTTGTCAATTTTCGGGGCTAGCCCAAAATGGTGCGAAACAGGCCCAATTTCAGACGCATTCATCGGGCAAACATAAGTCATCCAAGACGGAGACCGGCGAATAAGAGGTCCATCGCACTTATCCGGCGAGGGATAGCAAACAATAGCGATACCCTGAGGAGGGAATTAACATGCTGAACTTTATCAAAAACTTCCGTGAAAACGAAGACGGTGCTGTGACTGTTGACTGGGTCGTCCTGACCGCCGCCATCGTGGCCCTTGGCCTGCTGGTCGGCAACCAAATTATGATCGCTGCTAACAAGGAAGTAGCGGATATCGCAACAGACATGTCTACTGGAGCGACTGTGCCGACCGCACTAGTTAACTAACCGCACTAATGGACGTTTCATGGGGCTACGTCAGACCACTGACATAGCCTCGCAAAAACGGGTAACGCAAATTCGACTCCATGCAGCTCAATTACATTTAAAAAAATTTAATATCAAAAGGTTGCGCTGATCTTTTCGCTTTTTCGTGTTGCCCAACAAAGTACACGCCCGAGTCAAATTTTGGACGGATTCAATAGACTACATAGCGATATCCAAGACGGGGAGCGGGCCACTAAGAGACAGGCTCGCATTGCGCCGGCAAGGGATGCAAAACACTAGCGATACCCTGAGGAGGGAATTAACATGCTTAACTTTATCAAAAACTTCCGTAACGACGAAGACGGTGCTGTGACTGTTGACTGGGTCGTCCTAACCGCCGCCATCGTGGCTCTGGGCCTGCTGGTCGGCAACCAAATTATGATCGCTGCTAACAAGAAAGTAGCAGTTATCGCAACAGACATGTCTACTGGAGCGACTGTGCCGACCGCACTAGTTAACTAACCGCACTAATGGACGTTTCATGGGGCTACGTCAGACCACTGAC
>CAWUXN010000098.1:0-2857 GCA_963926415.1 uncultured Loktanella sp. | reverse complement strand
CAGCCCGCCAGCTTTGGATTCTGCTTGGCCTTTTCGACCTGCGCGGGGTTGGCGGCAATGATCTCGTCCACGGCAGCCTCGATCGCGCCGGTGTCGGTGACCTGCTCCAGACTTTCGGTCTTCACGATCTCTTCGGGATCGCGGTCTTGCGTATAGGCGATGTCAAAGACGTCCTTGGCGATCTTGCCACTGATCGTCCCGGCCTTGATTAGGGCGACAATCTGCACTAGCCGCAGGGCGGGGATTGGGCTGTCGGTGATGCTCTTGTCGCCGTCTTTTTTCAGGCGGCCGAATAGTTCGTTGATGACCCAGTTTGCTGCCAACTTGCCGTCGCCGCCACCTTTGGCGACGTCTTCGAAATAGGCCGCGTTGGCGACGTCGGCGGTAAGCACGTTTGCGTCATAGTCCGACAAGCCAAAGTCTGCGATGAACCGCGCCTTTTTGGCGTCGGGCAGTTCAGGCAGGCTGGCTGCGATATCATCGACCCACGCCTGTTCGATTTCCAAGGGCAGCAGATCAGGATCGGGGAAGTAGCGGTAATCATGCGCCTCTTCTTTGGACCGCATGGACCGCGTTTCGTTTTTGTCCGGATCATACAGGCGGGTTTCCTGCGTCACGCTGCCACCATCTTCGATGATAGCGATCTGGCGACGTGCCTCAACCTCGATCGCGGCCTGAATGAACCGCATGGAGTTCATGTTCTTGATCTCGCAACGCGTGCCAAGGTGGCCGAAGTCCTGCGTCGCCTGATACTTCTCGTAATCGCCGGGGCGGCAGACCGACACGTTCACGTCCGCGCGCAGGTTTCCGTTCTGCATGTTGCCATCGCAAGTACCCAGATAGCGCATGATTTGGCGCAGCTTGACTACAAAGGCGGCTGCTTCCTCGGGGCCACGAATATCGGGGCGCGACACGATTTCCATCAGAGCGACGCCGGTGCGGTTCAGGTCGACGAAGGACATCGTTGGGTCCATGTCGTGGATCGATTTACCGGCGTCCTGCTCCAGGTGGATCCGCTCGATCCGTACCAGACGCGCGGTGCCGTCGCCCAGTTCAACCAGCACTTCGCCTTCGCCCACGATGGGGTGATAAAGCTGCGAAATCTGGTAGCCTTGCGGCAGGTCGGGGTAGAAGTAATTCTTGCGGTCAAACGCCGACATCAGATTGATCTGCGCTCTCAATCCAAGGCCGGTGCGCACAGCCTGCGCAACGCAAGCCTCGTTGATGACGGGCAACATGCCGGGCATGCCCGCGTCCACAAAGGCGACGTTGCTGTTTGGCTCTGCCCCAAACAGGGTCGATGCGCCGGAAAACAGCTTGGCCTTTGTTGCCACCTGCGCGTGGACTTCCAGACCGATCACCAGTTCCCAGTCGTGCTTTGCGCCGGCGATGACTTTGGGGGCGGGGGCGGCGTAATCTAGATCGAGCATGGCGGTCCTCTTGGCTGTTGCGTCCTTCTAGGGCAGGGCAAAGCGCGGAACAAGTGCCGGGGGATATCCGTTGTGAGGGCAGAACGAAGCGAACCCCAAAAAGAAGAGCAACAATGACTGCTATTACCCAATCCAAGCTCCTGATGATGGCAACGAACGGCTTTGAAGAGGTCGAGTTGACTGCCCCGCTGGAAAAGCTGCTCTAGGACAGTGCTACTGTTAATGTCTCAACATTAGACGGCGAAAGAATCGAAGGCTGGGATCAACACTACTGGTCCATCGACTTGCCGGGTTATTTGAAAATCGCTGATGTAAAGGTCGAAGACTGCGATGCGATCGTATTGCCGGGCGGGCAGATCAACCCTGACGTGCTGCGGGTCGAAGACGATGCGATCAATGTCATCAAAGGCTTTGTTGAGAAAGGTAAAATCTTCGCCGCCATCTGCCACCTGCCGTCGCTGTTGATCGAGGCGGGCGTCGTCAAGGGGCGCGAAATGACGTCGTTCAAATCCATCCGCACCGACCTGAAAAACGCAGGGGCCAATATGGTAGATAAAGATGTCGCGATTTCCAACGGCATCATCACCATCCGCAACCCCGATGACCTAGACGCCTTCGTCACAAAGATCATCGATGACGTGAAGGATGGCGATCACAAGCGCAAAGTCGCCTGATCGTATTTGACGCAAGCGAAGGGGTGCCGGTTTAGGTGCCCCTCCGCCGTGGGGGAGCGCAAAGGTCAAAAAACCCTTGATACCCAAGGCCCGCGCAGGGCAAGTTTGGTGCTATGAGCCTGAAGGTAATCATTCTGGGGGGCGTGATTGCAGTTTTCAGCGCCAATGCCGTGGCTGCCGAAATGCCGTTTCGTGCCTATTCTCGTGAAGATCAGGCCGCAGTGCGCGATATGGCCGAAATAGTGCGGCGCACATCATTTCGCCCCGTGGCGCGGCCATCCTACATGATCCGGTATCCGGTGCAGGTCACCATGGGGCCGCCGTCCTTGCGTCCGCAGGCGCGGCCCAACTTTGTGCCGCGCACCCGCTGGGGCAAAGGCCCGCAAGCAAAGACTTGGGCGCGGGCTACAATGGCGGCCGTTGCAGCGCAGGGACTCGATTCGGTCGTGCCCCGAGACATCGATGCCTGGTGCCCCGCCTATGCCGAAAACAGCCCAACGCTACGCCGGGCCTTCTGGGTTGGCATGATGTCGGCACTGTCGAAACACGAAAGCACCTATAAACCCAAGGCCGTCGGTGGCGGCGGATTGTGGTTTGGCTTGCTGCAAATCCTGCCCGCCACGGCGCGCGGCTATGGATGTCGGGCGACGACGGGAGCGGGCCTGCAAAATCCAGTCGACAACCTGTCCTGCGCCGCGCGGATCATGGGCCGTACCGTGCGCCGCGATCGGGCCGTTGCCCTGCACGACGGGC
>CAWUXN010000097.1:0-6220 GCA_963926415.1 uncultured Loktanella sp. | reverse complement strand
ATGTTTGTAAATATCACGTATCCGCGATTGCCCCAACAACGCGCTGACCAACATCATGAGCGTGGATTTTGGCAGGTGAAAATTGGTCATCAACGCATCAGCGGCCCGGAAACGGAACCCCGGCGTGATGAAAATGTCGGTCGGCCCTTCCCACGGCTGAACGCCTGCGTCCGTCGCCGCCGTCTCGATCAATCGCAGGGCCGTAGTGCCAATGGGGATGATGCGCCCACCCGCCGCCTTGGTCGCGTTAATCTCTGCCGCAGCCTGCGCCGTGACCTGACCCCATTCGGAGTGCATCTTGTGTTGGCTGACGTCATCCACCTTGACCGGCAGGAACGTGCCCGCGCCAACGTGCAGCGTGACATGGGTAAACGTAACGCCCTTGGCCGCCAATGCATCCAGTAAAGCAGCGTCGAAATGTAGTGACGCGGTCGGGGCCGCAACAGCGCCTTTATGCCGCGCCCAAGCAGTTTGATAGTCGTCCTTGTCCGCCTCATCCGCCGGGCGCAGCGCGGCAATATAGGGTGGCAGCGGCATCGCGCCGACCTGCAGCAGCGCCGCGTCGAAATCATCGCCGGTCAGGTTGAACGCCAGCTCTGCTTGTCCATCGCTGCGACCCACCACGGTGGCGCGCAAATTGTCAGAAAATACAATTTCTTCCCTGTCGCGCACCTTTTTCAGCGGCTTCAGCAGCGCCATCCAATGCGCGTCCGGTGTCGGCTGCAGCAGCGTCACCTCGATCCGGGCGGCGGTATCGCCCGCCTCTCCCGACCTATGGCGCAACCCATCCAGCCGCGCCGGGATAACCTTGGTATCGTTCAGCACCAGCCGATCGCCAGGCCGCAGCCAGTCGCCCAGATCAGACACCACCGCATCGGTGATGGTATCCGGCGTCGCCACCAAAAGCCGGGCCGAGGTACGCGGCCGCGCGGGGCGGGTGGCGATCAGGCCCTCTGGCAGGTCGAAATCGAAATCAGACAGCTTCATTTACTTACCTCGGGAACAGGACGGCGAAAGTTTTCGCGGAACATGCCGGGGGTAAAGACCGACAACGGATTCACCCCGACCTGCGGCGCACCCGGCGTGCCGCGCACAGTAAAGTTAAACCCGATCAGCCCCTCACCCTTGCGGGTCAAAAAACTGCCGATCCCGTTCAGCAGATAGAAGGGGGACACCACCCCCTGAAAATCCACAGCCCGACTGCCGAGCGTGTAAATTCCATCCAGCGAAATGCCAAGCCCCGGCCCCACCGCGCTGGACTGAGTCACGACAATCTGACTCGGGGTCAGACGGAATTGAGCGTCCACCTCGTCAAAGGCCAACCCCTGCCCATCCAGCTGCTGCAACAGTCCGACGACGCTGATCGCGTCCAGTAGTTCGGCAATGGCGGGTGCGTCGCGCACCCGCAACTGGCGCAGCGCCAACGTGCCGTCGAATGTCCCCTTTTTCCCCGCAGGCACCAAGGTCAGATCAAGCGAGCCACCGCTGGCCCCGTCCAGAAATTTGCCCGCGCGCAGGACCGTGCCCGCGTCGTCTGACCGGATGCGCACAGCGCTGCGCCCGCGCAACGGCAACACGCTGCCCGCAATCCCGGCCTGACCGTTGAACAGGCCGGTGAAATCCCCGGCAAAGCCGCCCGTGGTGTCGAAATCACCGCGAAAGCTGGTCAGCTGCAAACCGTCCGCAATCGTCAGGCTGTCCAACTGGACCGAAATCGGCAGACCCCGCCCCGATCCCCCGCTGCCTGTGCCGCCGCCGCCAAGGCTTGCACGGCTTAGGTTCAGGGCACCGCCCAGCACCTCGACCCCGATGGCGCGGCCCTTGCCCCGGCCCAGCAGCGTGACGGGGCCATCAAACCAATTCCCGACGACAACTCGGGAAAAGCGGGCGGCATCCAATTGCTTGGCAGCGGTCAGACTGACCGCGCCCGTCGCCTGCAACCCCGGCGCGCGCAGCGACAGACTCTCCACCGCCGGGCTGGCACCGAGGGTGCCCTTGACCTCTAGCGTGCCGGCGCTGCCGCGCGGTTTGGACCACCCCACCGCCGGCACCGACAGTCCCAGCCCTACAAGGTCCGACGTCAAGGTGAAACGCGGGGCCGCACCCTTGGTCAGGGTCACGGCCAACTGCCCAGCACCAGACCCGCTGACAGTGCGCGCAGGCAGGGCAATACCAAAGGTATCAAGCGCTTGCGGAGTGATCGTCACGCGTCCGGTGATCTGCGTTGGTCCCCGGTTTGGGCCAAACTGCTGGGCAAATTGGCCATTCAGCGGCACACCGTCCAGCGTCGCCGGACCGCTGATTTGCATCCCCGTGCGGTCCACTTTAACCGCCAGACCGCTCGCAGCTAGTGTCCGCCCATTCACCAATGTGTCGCTGCGCACCCGGCTCAGGCTGGCGGAAGCGTCAAAGGCGATTTCGTCCGGCGTGATCTTAGGTTTCAGCGGCAGAGTGACACGGGCTTGAACTGTGGCGCGCCCATCCGCCAGCGTCACCGGCAGGTTGGCCTTAGTCAGATACCGAAAGGGCGGCTGATCCAGAATAGCCAGCGTGCCGGTGATGCTGCCGGTGGTTGCGACATCCAGCACCATGGGCGCGGACTTGATCCGAATATCTGGGATCTGTAGCACCGATCCGGCCACATCCAGCGCCCCGCCCTGTGGCGCGATGACTTGCCCCTGATCCAGCCGCAGCACGAAGGCCCCATCGCTGAGCGTTGCATAGCCTGCACCATCAATGATCGGCGGCTCTTGTTTCAGGAACCGGACCGAGGCTCCGTCAAAGGCGAAACCCGCGGCGATGGTGGCCTTTTCGCCGGGGCGCATCCGCAAGCCCATGACGGCGTCCGACAGCTCGCCTGCCAGCAGGTTATTGGTGAACCAAAGCCGTGTGCCGGGGCGCACCCCTTGGGGCCAAAGGCGCAGGACATCTGCCGCCGTCAGCTGCGGGCTTTGCAAATCAACGGCCGCGTTCCAGCCGTCTGGCGTTGCGGTCAGCGCGCCGCTGGCGGTCAGCGTCAGGGACTGATCGGACAGGCTGACTTGCCCTACGTCCAGCCGAAACGGGTCCAGCCGCAGGCGCAGATCGATAGTTGCCTGATCCAGCGTGATCGGCGCGGGATAAAGCCGCGCGGGGCTCAGCGAGATATCGGTCAAAGTAAACTGGCCCACCAGCGCATCCGGCAAACCGCGGTCAAAGTCGCGGGCCAATGCCTGCCCCCGCGCCTGCAGGCTGCCCCACTCTGACGCTATGCTGACATTGCTGAATTCCAGCCGATGGGCTTGTGGGTCATAGTTCAGCGCGGCGGTAACGCCGTCAAAGCGCAGTGGCGCGGTTTGCGGCCCCGGCTGCAATGCACCGGCACCGATGGTCAGCGTTGCGTCCAGCGGGCCCATCGCGCCCCCTGCAGTCAGGCCGGTGCGCAGGCTGGCGGACAGCGGTGCATCCAGCGCCCCAAGAAAGCGTAGTGCGGCGGACTGGCTGGCCAGATCACGCGCCTGCGCGCCCGACACAGTCACGGCAATAGTCGCCGCATCGCTGCCGCGCGGGCTGTCCAGCCGCAGCCCCAGCGCGGCGATGCCGCCGCCGCCATCGACCTGCAGCTGTGCCGTCGCCGTCGTATTCTGCGCGTCAATACCAAAGGCAAAGGATCCGCCCTTTCCCGTCCAGACCCTATCCGCCCGCTCATCCCGGTATGTGACATCAAGCCCGTCCATCGTCAGGCTTTCCAGCGCAGCCAGCACAGGCCTATCGCGTAGCGTATCAATCTGGCGCACCAGCCCCGGCAAGCCGTCTGCCAGCAGGGCACCATTGCCGTTTTCTGGCAGCATGAAGGCCAGCCGCATGTGTCCCTGGCGGTCGCGGGTCAGATCGACCGCTGTGCCCGACAGCGCCACCCGCTGCACCAGCGCCGCCCGGTCGAACAGAAGCCCGCGCGGGCTGATCGTGGCATCGACCGTGTCAATCTGAGCCAGCGGCGTGCCGGCGGCATCGGCCAGTTCTGTCTGGTTCAGTCGCACGCGCGGGTGCAGATCGGCGCCAACGCGCAGGGTAATGTCGCCAAAGGCGATGGTGCCCCCGCCCAGCATCGTACTCGTCCGCTCTGCCACCATGTCGGTCACCCAGCTGGGCGCGGTGATGTCGCGGTCAAACATCATGACGACCGCGATCACGGCAAAGACCAACGGCAGCACCAGCAGCCACAGCCCGACCCGTATGGCATGCCACACCCGGCCCCTGCGGTCGCCGCGCTTGCGCCGTCCCTCCAGCGGTGGTGCCTGATCGTTATGAGTCATTTACTGCCCTGGCCTGCCTTGGCCTTTATCTTTGCCCACCACAGGCTAAAACAAAACTAGTAAACGCATATCCCAAACCGCGCGAGGAAAACCATGCCGTCAGACACTGGCCCCCTGCTTAATAAGGGCGACCCCGCCCCAGACTTTACCCTGCCCCGCGATGGCGCAGGCAGGGTCAGCTTGTCCGATTACGCCGGGCGCAGCGTCGTGCTGTATTTCTATCCCCGCGACGACACCCCCGGCTGCACGACAGAGGCGCTGGATTTCACCGCCACCGCTGACGATTTCGCAGCCCTTGGTGCCACCGTTCTGGGGGTGTCCAAGGATCCAGTCGCCAAGCACGACAAGTTCGTCGCCAAGCGCGGGCTGGGCATTGCCCTGCTGTCGGACGAGCATGACGATGTCTGTGAGCGCTACGGTGCCTGGGGTGAAAAGCAGATGTATGGCAAAAGCTATTTCGGGATTGAGCGGGCGACCTTCCTGATCGGGCCGGACGGCAAGATTGCAAAGATCTGGCGTAAAGTGAAGGTGCCGGGTCATGTGTCAGCTGTTCTGGATGCAGTAAAAACGCAATAAATTTGCTGCTTGTTCGAAACGCGAGGGCCAGCCCCGTCGCCGGCTGGTTCTTGAACCAGTGGCGCACCAACCAACGACCCCCGAAATATTTGGAACGAGAAGAATGAGGACCCTATGATGAAGCCACTAGCTGAAATGGCTTTGGAGGTCCTGACCACGGCTGACGGGCGGGCCAAGACGGCACTATCGCATCGTCATGCTGTTGCGTGGCGCGCGGCGCGGGCGGATGATGCACGTCCTGTCATCGGCACGGCGCAGCCGCCGCTGCATCCGGCGCGGCCGGTCAAGCCTGAACTGGCAAGCCCCCGCGATGTGCCGCGTCGCAAGCCGGGCAGCCCCGGCGGGCGTATCGCCTTGCTACATGCCGTCGCGCATATCGAACTGAACGCCGTCGATCTGCATTGGGACATCATCGCACGCTTTACGAATACGCCGATGCCGATCGGTTTCTTCGACGACTGGGTCAAGGCGGCGGACGAAGAATCTAAGCATTTCAGAATGATGTGCGACTGTCTTGAAGCACATGGCAGCTTTTACGGGGCCTTGCCCGCGCATGCCGGCATGTGGCGTGCCGCCGAAGACACCGCCGATGATTTCATGGGCCGCCTTGCCGTAGTGCCCATGGTGCTCGAAGCGCGCGGTCTGGATGTAACTCCCGGTATGATTGAAATCTTTCGCAAGGCCGGCGATTCGCAAGTCGTCGCCGCACTGGAGGTGATTTACGCCGAAGAGGTTCACCACGTCGCCTACGGCTCTAAGTGGTTTCATTTTCTGTGTGGCCGCAATGACTTGGACCCTGTCGTCGTCTTTCACGACCTTGTTCGGCGTTATTTTCACAGCACGTTAAAGCCGCCCTTTAACGAAGAAAAAAGGGCCGAAGCGGGTCTTCCTCCGGACTTTTATTGGCCCCTGACCGAGACTCACTGACCTGCACCGACGGTTTCGGCGTGTTCTCGCCCAAACCCGGCGGATTGCTCCATAATTTTTCAAAAATGTTGCACCAACGCCGCAGGGTGGCTAAACCGCGGGTACCGCGACAATAAAGGGTGTGAAACCTGGCCGCGACATTTCGGGACGGAACGGGGATAATAGTAGTGAGATCACGACTGACGCAGGCCATTCACATGCGCCTAGAAGCCCGATTTCCTGAAAAACGACTCTTTCTTCGTTCAGACACAGAAACCCGCTTCATCCGCCTGCGGCCCTCGCATCAGCTGATCGGCTGGACGGCCGCGACTGCGATTGTTGGTTGGACCATTATCTCGACAGCGATCCTGCTGATGGACAGCATCGGATCGGGTAACTTTCGCGCCCAGGCGCAGCGCGACCAGATGATCTATGAGGCGCGC
>CAWUXN010000096.1:0-7012 GCA_963926415.1 uncultured Loktanella sp. | reverse complement strand
CGGGCACGAAGCCGACCAGTTTAATCGGGCCGATTTGCACGATCGTCGCGCAGGGGCTGCCGGGTTGCAACAAGGTCCCAAGCTCTGCCGTGTCGGTTTCCAACATGCCGGCAAAGGGCGCGGTGATGGTCAACCGGTCGATGTCGCGGGTCACGACGGCAACGGCGGTGGTGGCAGCTTCGATACCTGCCTTGGCGCTGGTGATGGCGGACTTGGCGCGATGGATGCCTGCGCTGGCGGCCTCGCTCTGCGCCTCTGCGCTCACGAGCCGAGTCTGAGAGGCGAATCCGCCCTCGTTCAATTGGCGTGCAACATTCACATTGATGTCAGCTTCGCGGATGCGAGCCTCTGCCTCTGCCAGCGATGCCTGTGCTTCTGGCACGCGGCTTTGCGCCTCTGACAAACGCGCCTGCGCCTCTGCCAATTGGCTGTCGCGGGTGCCAGGATCAAGGCGGCACAGGGTGTCGCCGGCCGCCACAAATGTGCCCTTGCGCAGGGGTTCGAAAATGACGCGTCCGAGGGTTTCAGTGGCGACGGTGACGTTGCGTGCGGCCGCGCAGCACGACGACGCTGTCAACGGTCTGGGCCGTTGATTTCATGGCGACGACGCGCACGCCGCTGGGGGTATCATCGGTTTGCGCGGCCAGCGGCGTGGGCACTTCGGCCTGCGGCCAGCGAAGGACAGCATCGTATCCCGTTCGAAGACGACGAAATACAGGGCAACAGAGACCACGATAGCCATCAGCACTGACACGAGTTTCATAACGGTCTTTTACCTCTGAAACAGGGCGGCGACGATGAGATACTATACGCTACGTTAGATTAATGGACAACGAACAAAGCCCCAAGTCTGGCTGAACTCTGGGCACCCTTTGCGGGATCGCGGCATCTTCGCGCGTGGTGGGCTGGCGCGGGTCTTGGCAATCCGGGCCGCTTCACGTTAAGAAGCTAGCAACAACGTCGTCCCCGTGGACGGCGGATGCGGGGGGCGGGCATGAGCGAGAGCGACAGTTTTATCAACGAAGTAAGTGAAGAGGTGCGCCGCGACCGCCTGTTTCTGCTTCTCAGGCGGTATGGCTGGATTGCCATTCTGATCGTCGTCCTGCTGGTCGGCGGGGCCGCCTGGACCGAATACAGCCGTGCCCGTGACCGTGCTGGGGCTGAAGAGGCAGGAGATGCCTTGCTGTCCGCGCTGTCCAACAGCGATCCAGAGGAGCGTGCCGCCGCACTGGATGGCGTATCACTGACCGGCGGCGCTGCTGCCGTAAGCCTGCTGATCACTGCCGCCGCACAAGAGGAAACGGGCGATCTGGCCGCTGCGATCGCGTCGCTGGATAATCTGGCAACAAATACGGATGTGCCCGAGATCTACCGCGATCTGGCCAGCTTTAAGGCGGCCATGCTTGATGCAGGCACCGATCCAGAGGCGCGTCGTCAACGCTTGGATTCGTTGGCAAATCCCGGACAGCCCTTTGCGTTGCTGGCGCAGGAACAGCTCGCCTTGGCCGATCTGTCCGCGGGCGAGCGTGACGCTGCGATTGCCCGTCTGACGGCCATCGTGCAGGATGCCGGTGCAGGCCAAGGCTTGCGCGACCGCGTTCAAACCCTGATGGTATCATTGGGTGCGCCGCTGCCAGATGACGTGACGCCCGACGTGACTTCGACCAACCCGTGAAAGGGACCAGCGCCGTGACATCCAAGACCCTGTCTGCCAGCTTTCTGGCGCTTGTTGCCCTGTCCGCTTGCGGCGAGAAGGACATCATCCTGCACGGCACCCGAGAGCCGATACGCGCTGAGGCGGAGCAGGTTAACCGCGCCGTGCCGATCATCCTAAGCGCGCCGCAAGCTAATGCCAGCTGGACACATCGCAACGGCGATGCGGACCATAACAGCAGCCAGCCCGCCCTTGGCGCGGCGCTGACCCAAATATTTGCCGTCGATATCGGCGAAGGCGACAGTAAGGGTGCGCGCATCACTGCCGACCCCATTGTCGCCTATGGCATCGTGTATACGCTGGATGCGCGCAGTCACGTCACCGCGACCACCACTGGCGGTGCGCCGGTTTGGTCTGCTGATGTGACCCCGCCGACAGATACGCGCAGTGATGCGTCGGGTGGCGGTCTGGCCTTTGGGTCCGGGCGTTTATTCGTCTCCACCGGTTATGGCACGCTGGCAGCGCTGGACCCAGCGACGGGCGGCGTGATCTGGGTGCAGGAGCTTGACGCACCGGGCACATCTGCACCGACGGTTTTGGGCGATCTGGCCTATGTCGTCAGCCGTGACAGCCGCGCCTGGGCGATTGACGTGACCAACGGCCGTATCCGCTATCAACTGAGCGGTATCCCATCCACCACGTCCTTTGCGGGCGGGGCCGGTCCGGCTGTGACCGACGATCTGGCGGTGTTCCCATTTTCGTCCGGCGAAGTTATGGCTGTGTTCCCGCAGGGCGGCATTCAGCGCTGGTCTTCGGTGATCAGCGGTGACCGTCCGGGGCAGGCTGTGGGCGATCTGTCGGATATCGGCGGCGATCCTGTGATCGATGGCGACCGCGTTTATGTCGGTAACTTCTCTGGCGTGACTGTTGCGCTTGACGCTGCCTCTGGCGAGCGGATTTGGACGGCTGGCGAAGGGGCCGCTGGTCCGGTCTGGCCTGCGGGCAATTCGGTATTCATGGTCAACGACCTGAATGAACTGGTGCGCCTTGATTCCGAAACTGGAGAGCCGATCTGGCGTGTTGCGCTGCCTGACTTTGTAAAAACTGGATCGTTCCTGCGCAAGGGTCGCACAGTCTACGCCCATTTCGGGCCGATTATGGCGGGCAACCGGCTGGTCGTGGCGTCCTCTGACGGGCAGCTTCGGTCGTTTGATCCGACCTTTGGCGACCTAGTTGGCCGCGTGGCCTTGCCCGGCGGCGCTGCCTCGAGTCCTGCGATTGCGAACGGCGTGTTATACGTCGTCAACAAGAATGGGCAACTGCTGGCTTTCCGTTAAGGGCAAAGCGGTGTATGGCCGGCCTCTGACTATAGCCGGAGCCTGCGCGCCATGACCTTTACCCTTGCAATCGTGGGTCGACCCAATGTCGGCAAATCCACACTGTTCAACCGTCTGGTGGGCAAGAAGCTCGCGTTGGTCGATGACCAACCCGGCGTGACGCGCGACCTGCGTGAAGGGCCGGGGCGGATTGCCGATATCCGGTTCACCGTGATCGACACCGCCGGTCTGGAAATGGCCACGGACGAATCACTGCAAGGCCGGATGCGCAAGCTGACGGAACGCGCGGTGGAAATGGCCGATGTCTGCCTGTTCATGATCGACGCTCGTGTCGGCGTTTTGCCCGCCGACCGGGTCTTTGCTGATATACTACGCAAGAAAAATGCTCATGTGATTCTTGCCGCCAACAAGGGCGAGGGCAAGGCCGCAGACATCACCATCCTGGAAGCCTATGCTTTGGGACTGGGAGAGCCGATCCGCTTGTCCGCCGAACACGGCGAGGGCATGGGCGAACTGATGGACGTGTTGCGTCCGCTGTCCGAAGCCTTTGAGGAGCGTGCCGCTGCTGATGCTGCTGAATTGCCGGAAACGGATGTTGGCGTCGATGACGACGATCCCACTGCGCCCCGCATTCCGACCCGCGCCAAGCCGCTGCAGATTGCTGTCGTAGGCCGCCCGAACGCTGGCAAATCTACGCTGATCAACAAGATCATCGGCGAGGAGCGCCTTTTGACCGGGCCAGAGCCTGGGATTACCCGCGACGCCATTTCCGTGATGACGGAATGGGACGGCGTCCCGATGCGTATTTTTGATACCGCTGGTATGCGCAAAAAGGCGCGGATCAGTGAGAAGCTAGAGAAATTGTCAGTCAGCGACGGTTTGCGCGCGGTCAAGTTTGCGGAAGTCGTGGTTGTCCTGCTGGACGTGGATATTCCATTCGAACAGCAAGACCTTCGGATTGCCGACCTTGCTGAACGCGAAGGCCGCGCGGTCGTGATCGGTGTCAACAAATGGGATACCGAAGATGACAAGCAGGACAAGCTGCGCGAACTGAAAGAAGAATTTGGCCGCCTGCTACCGCAGTTGCGCGGTGCGCCGCTGGTCACTGTATCTGCCAAGACCGGCAAGGGGCTGGACCGCCTGCAACAGGCGATCATGAAGGGCTACGACGTCTGGAACCGCCGCGTGACGACCGCGCAGCTGAACCGCTGGTTGGCGGGGATGCTGGAACAGCACCCGCCACCCGCTCCGGGTGGCAAGCGGATTAAGATGCGTTATGCGACTCAGGTAAAAACTCGTCCGCCAGGCTTTGTCGTGATGACCTCGCACCCTGATTTGGTGCCGGCATCCTATTCGCGGTACCTGGTGAACGGCCTGCGCGACAACTTCGACATGCCGGGTGCGCCGATCCGCCTGACGCTGCGCGATCAGGGCGACAAGAACCCCTATAAGGGCAAAAAGTCGTCCCAGCCGTCACGTCTGAGCAAGCACAAGAAGGCCCCCGGTAGCGACCGCTAGAGTATGCGGGGCTGGCGCGGGGGCTGCATGGCCATCACGCAGATCAGGCTAACGATCCCGGTGATGGCCAGTGCGGTGATCAGAAAATTCTCCACGCCGTTTGCTGCGCAGATGCCGACCAGCGCCCAGACAACGGCGTAGATATACAGCGGCGAATTTGTGCGGCGAAAGGTTGCGACGGTCAGTGCCAGCGCGCCGATTATACCTGCGATCGCCCAGCCCATTGCGTCGAACCCGATGCCGTAACCCGCCATCGTCGTGGCAAGCGACACGAAGCTCGCAGCTGTCAACCATCCCGCATAAAGCGCGACCGGCCCGCGCATCCACCACCGGTCCAGACTGGGGGCGCGATGAAGCGCAGCGATGGCGCTAAAGGCCATGATGAAGATCGCGATCGTTGCCCAGATCACGCTGACTTGGGCGATCACCAGCCAAGGCACACCGACGGCAAGGCTGATGCACAGCGGCACTCGGGCTGCATCCCAACCCGGATCACGGGCCCTGTATATCAGTCCGTAAACCGCCGAGGCGATCAGCCATAGATAGATTGGCCCCCAGATCGCAAAGGCGTATCCCGCCGGCTGGACCGGTGGGTTGATCTGAGGCACTGGCAGCAGATCAGATGCAAAACCGCTGAAGTCCCCTGAAAATAACGGGGCCACCGCGAAAGCGACGGTCAAGATGAGGGTGATGATGGCGAGTATGTTGTTCATACCTGCAAACGCATCCCGCGCCGGTATGGTTCAGCGCTAGTCTAAATTAATGTGCCTGTTGTCGAAATTGTGTTCCGGCCGCCCAGATAAGGGTGCAGCGCGGCAGGCAAGATGACCGATCCGTCTGCCTGCTGGCCGTTTTCTAATACAGCGATCAGGGTGCGCCCCACAGCCAGACCAGATCCGTTCAAAGTGTGCACGAATTCTGGCTTGCCGCCGTCCGCAGGCCTGAACCGCGCGTTCATGCGCCGCGCCTGATAATCGCCGCAGGTCGAGATGCTGCTGATCTCGCGATACGTATCCTGACCGGGCAGCCACACCTCTAGGTCGATGGTGCGGCGCGCGCCCGCGCCCATGTCACCAGCGCACAGCAGCATGGTGCGGTATGGAAGGTCCAGCTTTTCAAGGATCGCCTCGGCGCAGCCGGTCATACGAGCGTGCTCTGCATCGCTTTCATCCGGGTGCGTAACGCTTACCATTTCCACCTTTTCGAACTGGTGCTGGCGCAGCATGCCACTGGTGTCGCGGCCCGCGCTGCCGGCTTCTGACCGGAAGCAGAGGGTGTGGGCGACGTGCCTGCGGGGCAGGGTGGCAGCATCGACGGTGTCGCCGTTTACGAGGTTGGTCAGGGTGACCTCTGCCGTCGGGATCAACCACCAACCATTAGTTGTTTGATAGCTGTCCTCACCGAATTTGGGCAATTGGCCTGTGCCATACATCATCTCTTCTTTGACAATGATGGGGGTGATGGTTTCCTGCAGGCCATGGGTGTCAACGTGCGTGTCCAGCATGAACTGCGCCAGCGCCCGGTGCACGCGGGCGACAGCACCGCTCAGGACGACAAAGCGCGAGCCCGACAGCTTGGCCCCGGCGGCAAAGTCCATGCCGGCCTGCACGGCGGGAATGTCGTAATGCTCGACCGGTGTGAAATCGAAGCTGCGCGGCGTGCCGGTTCGCTTAACCTCGACGTTGTCGTTTTCGCCCTTTCCCAGGGGTACGTCGTCATAAGGCAGGTTGGGCAGCGCTATCAGCATTTTGCCCAGCTGGGTGTCCAGCTCTTTGGCGCGCTCGTTCAAGGTCGCGATCTCGGCCTTTTTGTCGGCCATCAGCGTGCGTAGGCGCGTGAATTCGGCGTCATCGCCGCTAGCCCTGGCTTTGCCAACGTCTTTGGCTGCGGCATTGGCGGCGGCCTGTGTGTCCTCTGTCTGCTTGATGGCGGCGCGGCGTTCGATGTCCAGTGCAAGGATGGCAGGCGATACCGGGGCCAGACCGCGCCGGGATAGCGCCGCGTCAAAGGCGTTTGGGGTCTCTCGGATCATGCGGATATCTTGCATGGGTCTGGTCCTTGTTGGCAAATTAATCACGCTGGTATGCACCAGTTGCGCAGCGCATTGAAGGGGGGATCGGCGCGCGCGTCCGCGGGAATGTGAACGGGCCCTGCGGCAAAGCCGAGCGCGGCCATTGACGCAGGCCCCATTCACCCCGATATCGCAGTTGCAGCATTGTCCTGCCACAGGCGGGCCGGGGGCGGTTGCCAATCCGGCGGCCTAGACCTAATGTGCCGCGACTTTGACGCTGGGATTTTGCCCGGCGCGTTCGAACTTGAAAAGGAACCGCCATGCAGGGCAGCCAATCGCTTATTCTGATGATGATCATCTTCGGGATCATGTATTTTCTGTTGATCCGTCCGCAGCAGAAAAAGCTGAAGGAACATCAGGCGATGGTGAATGCACTGCGCAGGGGTGACCGCGTAATTACGCAGGGCGGGATAATGGGCAAAGTGACCGCCG
>CAWUXN010000095.1:0-4383 GCA_963926415.1 uncultured Loktanella sp. | reverse complement strand
ATCACGCTGCTGGGCCAGAATGTTAATGCTTATCACGGTCACGACGCTGGGCTGGCCGGTTTAATCTGGGACTTGTCCGCCATTGATGGGCTGGAGCGGATCCGCTTCACCACCAGCCACCCTAACGACATGGATGATGCGCTGATCGAGGCGCATGGTACCTGCGACAAGCTGATGCCCTATCTGCATTTGCCGGTGCAGTCCGGCTCTGACCGCATCCTCAAGGCGATGAACCGCAAACATACCGCCGAAAGCTATTTGAAACTGGTGAAGCGTATTCGCGCCGCGCGGCCTGATATCATGCTGTCGTCCGACTTCATCGTCGGCTTCCCTGGCGAGACCGAGGAGGATTTCGAGGCGACGCTGGACCTGATCCGCACGGTAGAATTCGGACAGGCCTACTCGTTTAAATACTCCACGCGGCCCGGGACCCCGGCTGCGGAAAAGCCGCAGATGCCAGAGGACGTGATGGCAGAGCGCCTTGCCCGCTTGCAGGCCTTGCTGACCCAGCAGCAGCGTAAGATCCAAGAGGATATGGTCGGCAGTACCGTTAGCGTATTGTTCGAAAAGCCGGGCCGGATTGCTGGGCAAATGATTGGCAAATCCGGTCACCTGCACGCGGTTTATGCGGACGCGCCTGCGGACGTGCTTGGGCAGGTGCGGCAGGTCAGAATCACCATCGCCGGAACCAATTCACTGGGCGGAGATCTTATGCACTAAAGAGCGCCGTGCCGCGACGAGGTTTACGCATTGTCAAGTAATCAAAGGTGGGGCAGGCCAGTGTTTTCGATTACGATTCACTGTGTAGTGATCGCTTCTTTCAGTGGCCGTCAATCTTGCTGAGATTTCAGTCATTATGTATTACGCAGCCGTAGTTATAAATGCGATGGTATGTGCTGTTTCAATCAAGAGGTGTTCGTTGTGGCAACTGCCCCGACCCAATTTGCAAAGGCCGCGCTTACGGGCGTTCTGGCGCTAACAGTTGCCGCTGGGCGCGCGTCTGCTCAGTAGGTTAACCTTTCCGAGAAATATCTTCCGACAATCTAGATCTACCCCGATGGGTGTGAGCATTGGGCGATGGATGAGGGTGCAGAAGGCTTTACTTCGCTGCACCGTCGCCGTGACGGCGGTGCCGTGTGCCACCGGTCCGAAATCTGCGGCGTGGTCCCGACGGATCAGTCGTTCGCGACGGACAAATACGCTGCCAGCGCCGCAGGTCGCGCGACACTGCAGAACTTTTCTCAGACTGCGAATGCGTTCGGTTTCATGATCTACGGTCACACCGATGGCCGTGCGTCGGATGAATGCAATATGCGTCTGTCCAGCAACCGGGCAAACGCTTTCGCTGGTGCTGCGCAAAGCATTGGTGGCCGTGTCGTGGACGTCAAAGGCTATGGCGAACGTCAGCCGGGCGCAGACAACAACAGCGCAGCCGGGATGCAGGAAAAACCGTCGCGTCGAAATCTACTGCATCCGATGAAAGGGAGCCCTGATATGAAAATCGTGAAACTCATCGGGCTTTTGGTCATTGGCGGCGCGCTTGCTGCCTGCCAACGTATGCGCCCGATCGACGCTGAAAAAGTCGCTGCAATGCGCGCCATTTGTCCACGCTTATGGCTGGCGTCTTGGTCGATCCTGAAGGTTGCGACCATTGGATCATTGACGACGACGTGGAAGATTACCTGCCAGAATGTCAGACGTCTGACGTCTGATTGTCGTCCTGTCTGCTCTGGTGTGGCTACGCCGAATACGGCCGTTGGCCCGTTCAAGGCCGGCTCTCCGATACTGGACTTCGTGTAATTTGCCCGAATCGTGGGCATTCCAAAGGTCGCAGCATCCGCTGCGGCATTTTCGTTTTTCATGCGGCCAATGGCTTGCGGCTGGCGTTCAGGCTTGCAAGGATAGTTGAATATAATCTGTTCAGGAGATGCGATTGCCCTCTGGCGTTTTGACCCCCACCGCTGCCGATGTTTTGGAATCTGTTCTGGAATTTCCCGACAACTTCTTGTTGATTGACCTGTGCGGCCAGTTCGATCGCAATTTGACGGCGATCGAAAGCGCTCTTGGCGTTCAGATCCTGCGCAGGGGCAATCGGCTAGAGGTGATCGGGGCCGAAACCCCGCGCCATGATGCGCTTGATATCCTCAAGTCGTTGTATCAGCGGCTGGAAGCTGGCAAGACGCTTGAAGCAGGGGACATCGACCGCGAACTGCGGATGCACCCTGACTTGTCCGTTTCCACTGGCGATCAGTCCGAAATGTTCAAGGGTGAGCTGGCCGTCCGAGTCGAAATCAAGACCCGCAAAAAGCTAGTTGAACCTCGGACCGAGGCGCAGAAAGCCTATGTCCGCGCATTATTTGATAACGAGCTGTGCTTTGGCATTGGCCCGGCTGGTACAGGCAAGACCTATCTGGCGGTGGCCGTCGCGGTGCACCACTTCATCAGCGGCAATGTGGATCGGATTATCCTGTCGCGCCCCGCGGTCGAGGCGGGCGAAAAGCTGGCTTATCTGCCCGGTGACATGAAGGACAAGATCGATCCCTACATGCAGCCGCTGTATGACGCGCTGAATGATTTTTTTCCGTCCAAGCAGGTGGCCAAGCTGATCGAAGAAAAGCGGATCGAGATTGCGCCGCTGGCCTTTATGCGGGGCCGTACGCTAGCGAATGCCGCCGTCGTGCTGGATGAAGCGCAGAATGCCACGACCATGCAGATGAAGATGTTTCTTACCCGTCTGGGCGAAGGATCACGTATGGCGATTACCGGCGACCGCACTCAGATTGACCTGCCGCGCGGTGTGAATTCCGGCCTGTGGGAAGCAGAGCGTTTGCTGAAGAATATTCCCAAAATTAGCTTTAACTACTTCACGTCCAAGGACGTGGTGCGACACCCGTTGGTTGCCCGGATCATCGAAGCTTACGAGGCGGACGCGGAAAAGACCGGATGACAGACGCGCTGCCGGACGGGGTGCGCGGGGCGATTTTTCGTCTGTGCGGGTAGTCCGTAATCTTGGACGCCGATTTCGCCGCAATCTTTGATCGCACGACCTGCGCCGTGAACCAAAACTGGCAGCGCAGTGCCATGCGGTTTGGGCTACTACCCATTTCAGTTGACCGACGATGAATGGGCCAACTTTAAATCACAATGTGTGATCTCAAAAGCCCACGTCTAGCAACGGGCTTTCGCGGCCTGGCGGCGAACAGGATCGTGCGCACCGTCGCTGAAACTTTTGTCGCCTATCAACGGGGCGAATTGCCGATGAAACGGGTGTTTGACGGGCCTGACGCGCTTGGCCTGCGCAACTAGCTGCGCACGCAGCTAGGCCAAATGCTGGGCGTGATTGCCGCGATGCCGCTGACAGGCGGATCGACGGTGATGGCAGAGTTGGACAAGGCCACGCAAGCCGCGCTGGGCAGGGTGCGCGCCTAGCTGGATCCGCCGGGCAAGCAGAATACCAAACTAGACGGCGAAATCGATAAACTGGCGGCGGATACGGTGTTGAAACGGCTGGACGCGGTGAGGCAATTGCGTGCGATGGTGCAGCAGATAGAGCGTGACGATTTAAGCGGGATGTTAGATGACAGCTTTAGGCGGGCACTGCCGCTGACCTCCCTGCGCAACGAGGATACTAAGACATGACGATCGATTGCCTAAATGAAGACCCTCGCTGGGACGCGCTGGATCTGGAGGCGCTCGCGCTGACCGCATCGGACGCCACGTTAGCAGAGCTGGGGCTAGAGCCATCGGTGTGGGAAATCAGCCTGATGGGTTGCGACAATGACCGCATCGCCGCGCTGAACGCAAATTTTCGCGGAAAGCCGACGCCGACCAACGTGCTGTCATGGCCATCGGATGAACGCGGCGTGGCGGTGGCGGGCAAAATGCCCGCAGCCCCGGATCCCGCCGATCCTGAACTGGGCGACATTGCTATCGCCTTTCAGACCTGCGAAGCCGAAGCGCGCGCGGCAGGCAAGCCGTTGGCAGAGCATGTGACGCACCTTATCGTTCATGCAACGCTGCATTTGCTGGGTTTCGATCACGAACGCGACGCCGATGCCACTCTGATGGAGGGCCTCGAGTCGCAGATACTTGGCAAGATGGGTCTTGATGATCCATACCGGGCATGACGCCGCAAGGCACCAGATAGGCAGGGAGACAATGGGCGATACCGACGACGGGTCTTTGGGGGCAGCGCAAAGCGCGCAGCCGGAA
This sequence comes from uncultured Loktanella sp., assembly GCA_963926415.1. GTDB lineage: Bacteria > Pseudomonadota > Alphaproteobacteria > Rhodobacterales > Rhodobacteraceae > Loktanella. Next base: position 171 of record CAWUXN010000095.1, on the reverse strand, counting down.
CAGGCCGACGAACAGACAAGCGACGATCAGCGCGGCAATTTTTTCAGCAGGCTGTTCGACGCCTTATCGCCCAATAGCGACGGCGACGATGATGACACCGACGGGCCGCGCTCTACTGCGCCGACCCTGACCGTGCCGGGCATGCTGAACCTGCGCCGTATGCGGGTCGAG
>CAWUXN010000094.1:0-12043 GCA_963926415.1 uncultured Loktanella sp. | reverse complement strand
TGCGCTCTGGCTTCTGTGCTTCTGGTCCGCGTAACATCGCCGCGATGCGCGCGCTGCGCGCCTATGCTGGTGCCCCGCTGCCCGGTCCGGTGCAGGCGGTGTCGGCGCTGGTCTGGGACGACGAGGATCACGTAATCGCATCCCGCGCGCTTTACGCGGAAAAGTTCGACATTGCCGACCGCATCCTTGGCAACGTCCCAGGCTATATCAGTCCGGAAGCTGGCTTTTTCCTCTGGCTTCCCGTGCCTGACGGCGAAAAAGCGGCTCTAACCCTATGGTCGCAAACAGGTGTGCGCACGCTCCCCGGCGCGTACCTGTCCCGCGACGTCAGCGGCTTCAACCCTGGCGCGGGTTTCATTCGGGTGGCCCTGTGCGGCCCCAAATTGGACGTGGAGCGCGGATTGACCCGCCTGCGCGCCACACTTTACCAGTGAGGAACGGCAAAATGGCATCCTATCAGACCCGGCACCGCGACCCACTTCTGGACAGCGAAACCCAGGCCGTTCTGGAACGCCGCAGCAAGGAATTGCTGGGCATCGCGCTGATCGTTGTCGGCGTGCTGGGGGCAATGATATGCTTCAGCTATTCTCCCACTGACCCGTCGTGGATTTCCGCCAGCGATGCGCCAGTGCAGAACTGGCTTGGTGTTTTTGGGGCCGCCACCGCCGCCCCGCTGATGATGATCGTGGGCAAGGGGATTTGGGCGCTGCCGCTGGTCCTGATCGCCTGGGGCACCCGCTTTGTGCTGCATCGCGGGTCCGACCGCGCCATGGGCCGCGTCATCTATGTGCCTGTCGTGATCGCGGTTGCCGCGCTTTATGCCGCATCTTTGCCGCGCGGTGACGCATGGCCTGCGAACTTTGGCATGGGTGGTCTGTTCGGCGACACGGTGCTGGGCATGGCGCTGACGATCCTGCCGCTCGGCCCCGTAATTGGGGTCAAGCTTCTGTCGCTTTTGCTGGGCGGTGTGACTGTCGCCGCGATGTCCTTCGCCCTTGGCTTTAACCGCCCCGAATTGCGCACTGGTGCGCAGTTCGTGCTGATGGGCACCGTTATGCTGTATGATATGATACTGCGCGTCGTGGGGCAGGGGGCCATTCGCGCCACACAGGCTGCAACCGCCGCACGCGGTACCGTTGCCGCCCGTATGGCCGACCGGTCAGAGGCGCGCGCAAGGCGTCCAGTGGAACCACCCGTCGATATGAACACTCGCGCCATCGTCGCCGTCCGCAGCCGGCCCGTAGCTGCTGTCAGTACCGCTAGGGCTGTCACATCGACTGCTGCCGCAGGCGGCCATAGCCGCAAGATGCCCCCGATCATCCGTGCCGACGGCTCTTACGAAGCCCCAGATGCCGGCCCCCAAACGCAGGCTGTGGCCATCGAGCAAACAGCCGCGCGCGGAATGCCGGGCCTTGGCAGCCTGCTGCGCCGCACCCCGCCAGAGCCTGAACTGGTCGAGACCGAAACCTTTGACCACGACCTTGATTCTCCGCCAGCGGACCGCGTCCGCAGCCGCATCACCGATGCCATCAAGGCCCGCGTAATGCCCACCCCGCATTCAGAGCCGCACCCCGTCACTGGCGTGCGGATTGAACCGTCCTTGACCGCCGGTCGCCGTCCGCAGCCCTTGTTGCTGCCAAACGTCCCGCCTTTGACAGCGACGCCTGCGCCGCAAGATGACTGGCAAGACGATGAAGCCGAAATGCTAATCGACGACGATCAGGACTTCGCGCCCGCCCCTGTTGCTGCGCCCGCTGTCTATCAGGGATCAACCTTGCCAAAAACAGAGGTGCCGTCCCTGACCGCAGAGCCGCTTTTCGACCCTGACGCACGTCCTGCTATCCCGACAGCCGCGCCTAAAAAGGCCGTCGTGCAACACGGCATGCAACGCGCCACAATGCCCAGCAAGCAGGCCAAGGCCGAAGCGCAGCCGTCCCTGACGTTCGAAGAAAAATACGCTGCCTACGAAATGCCGCCTCTGAACCTGCTGACCAACCCGTCAGAGATTCAGCGTCACGTCCTGTCCGATGAGGCACTCGAGGAAAATGCCCGCATGCTGGAAAGCGTGCTGGATGACTATGGCGTGAAGGGTGAGATCGTCAGTGTCCGCCCCGGCCCTGTTGTCACGATGTACGAACTGGAACCCGCGCCGGGCCTAAAGGCGTCCCGCGTCATCGGCCTCGCCGACGATATCGCCCGCTCCATGTCCGCCCTGTCCGCCCGCGTGTCCACCGTGCCGGGCCGCACCGTGATCGGTATCGAACTGCCGAACGAAAACCGTGAAAAGGTCGTGCTGCGCGAAATCATCTCAGCGCGCGATTTCGGCGACAGCAACATGAAGTTGCCCCTCGCGCTGGGCAAGGACATCGCAGGCCAGCCGATCGTCGCGAACCTCGCCAAAATGCCTCACCTGCTTATCGCCGGTACCACTGGTTCGGGTAAGTCGGTCGCGATCAACACTATGATCCTGTCGCTGCTCTACAAGCTGACACCCGAAGAATGCCGGATGATCATGATCGACCCCAAGATGCTGGAACTCAGCGTCTATGATGGCATTCCGCACCTGCTGTCCCCCGTCGTTACAGACCCTAAAAAAGCTGTTGTGGCCTTAAAATGGGTCGTCGGAGAGATGGAAGAGCGCTATCGTAAGATGTCCAAAATGGGCGTGCGTAACATCGACGGCTACAATGGCCGCGTGAAAGAAGCGCTCGCCAATGATGAGCTTTTCAGCCGTACGGTGCAGACCGGCTTTGACGATGAGACCGGCGAGCCGGTATTCGAAACCGACGAATTCAAGCCCGTCGTCCTGCCTTATATCGTAGTCATCGTGGACGAGATGGCCGACCTGATGATGGTCGCTGGCAAGGAAATCGAGGCTTGCATTCAGCGCCTGGCCCAGATGGCCCGTGCATCCGGTATCCATCTGATCATGGCGACGCAGCGGCCGTCGGTGGACGTCATCACCGGCACGATCAAGGCGAACTTCCCAACGCGGATTTCCTTTCAGGTCACGTCCAAGATCGACTCCCGCACCATCCTTGGTGAAATGGGTGCCGAACAGCTGCTTGGCATGGGTGACATGCTCTACATGGCTGGTGGTTCTAAGGTCATCCGCGTCCACGGTCCATTCTGCTCGGACGAAGAGGTCGAGGAAATCGTCAACTATCTCAAGAGCTTCGGCCCGCCTGAATATATGTCCGGCGTCATCGAGGGCCCGGATGAAGATAGCGAAAGCAGCATCGACGCCGTCCTCGGCCTCGCTGACGGCTCCGATCTGGAAAACGCGCTCTATGACACGGCTGTCGCCATCGTCATCAAAGATCGTAAGTGCTCCACCTCCTACATCCAGCGCAAACTGGCGATTGGCTATAACAAGGCCGCGCGCCTCGTTGAGCAGATGGAAGATCAGGGCGTCGTCAGTTCAGCCAACCACGTTGGTAAACGCGAAATCCTCGTCCCCGAACAGCATTGATCGGACAGGGTTCACTTGGCCGGGCAAGCTATCGGGGGGGGCACTGCGGCGGGGTGCAGACAGCCCCCTCCCCCTTTGCCAAGCGCGCTGAAACGGTATCTAAAGAGTCCTGCCAATAGGGATCACACGCATGACCGACTACTACACCCCCACCGGCGGCCTGCCGCCGCAGACCGACCTTCTTACAGACCGCGCCGTCTTTACCGAAGCATATGCGGTCATCCCCAAAGGCACATTGCGCGACATCACCACCAGCTTTTTGCCCGGCTGGAACAAGATGCGCATGTGGGTCATCGCCCGGCCACTGTCAGGCTTTGCTGAAACCTTCAGCCACTACATAACCGAAGTCGCCTACGGCGGCGGCAGCAAAACGCCTGAAACAGACTCATCTGCGCAGGCCGTGCTGTTCGTCGTGTCAGGCCATGCGGAACTGACCATCGGCGATCAAACGCACCTGCTGTTCCCCGGCTCCTACGCCTATCTGCCAGCAGGTTGTGACTGGACCTTTGCAAACGACCACGACGCGCCTTGCACCTTCCATTGGATCCGCAAAGCTTACGTCGCCGCCCCCGGTCTGGCTGCGCCAGAACCCTTTGTGACGCAAGCCAGCGATGCCCCCGTGATCGAAATGGAAGGCACCAACGGCGCATGGTCCACTACCCGCTTTGTCAGCCCGTTCGACCTGTCCCACGACATGCATGTCAACATCGTCAACTTTCAGCCTGGCGGAGTGATCCCGTTTATGGAAACGCACGTCATGGAGCACGGGCTTTATGTGCTGGAAGGCAAGGCCGTCTATCGCCTGAACACCGACTGGGTCGAGGTGGAAGCCGGCGATTACATGTGGCTGCGCGCCTTCTGCCCGCAGGCATGCTATGCGGGTGGTCCGGGGCCGTTTCGGTATCTGCTGTATAAGGACGTGAACCGGCACATGCCGCTGTCGGTGCGTTAATCGGGCGTCGTCGCGCTACCGCTATCCCTTCAAAGGTATTTTTAACGAGAAGAAAGCTGGACCGTGAAAGGTGTCACGGTGTGCTCCTGCAGGTTCGCACCACCGCCGATCCTGTCCACTACGGCAAACAGGCCGGGGGCGTGCAGGGGGGTCAGCACGCCGTGCCAGACGCCGCGGTGCAGGTTGATCGCCTGACCGGGGGAAGTGATGAATGCTTGCGGTATGCCCGGTTTTCCATTGTCGTCAGGCGCGACGATGACCAGAAACGGGTGCTGGGTCATCGGGATGAACGCCTGCGATCCGTCCGGGTGCCGTTCCAGCAGATCGCAGCTATAGGGCAGGGCGCGTGGCTCGGCGTCAAAGATGCTGATCCCCGCCTGTCCGTCGCTGAAATTCAGCAGGGCCCTGTCGTGATAGCGCCCGCAAAGCCCTGCGTTAATCAGTTTGTCAGGCGCGCCGCTGGCATCCAGCACATCGCCAAAGGGCGCAAAGGCCGCGGCCGTCAGGGGCTGGGCGATGATCACATTACGGCCTGCAGGCGCAGCATTGCAATCCGTTCGACTTGGGCAGATGCGGCGGCGAACTCTTCTTCCACAGTGTTCTGCAGGCGGTATTCAAACGCCCGCAAAATGCTGTCCTTGGTATGGTCTCGCACGGCTATGATGAACGGAAAGCCGAACTTGGCCACATAGGCAGCATTCGCCTTCTGGAACGTGTCGCGCTCTTCATCCGTCAGCGCATCCAAACCGGCAGATGCTTGCTCTGCTGTGCTGTCGGCGGTTAGGCGTTCCGCTGCAGCCAGTTTGCCCGCAAGGTCGGGGTGGGCGCGCAGCACTTTTAGCCGATCCTCTGTCGCGGACGACCGAAAGGCGCGGGCCAGCGCGTTGGCGAGCCCGATCACCGTATCATGCGCGGTACCCAGTTCCATGCCATGCGCCCGTTCAGCGACCCAGGCGGAGTGTTCGTATATGCCGCCGAACTTGGCAACGAACGTCGCCTTGGCCATCTGGCTGGGGCGGTCGCGGCGCACATGAGGGTGATGCGTACGCCAGTGATCTGCGATCTGTTCGCGAGTGGCGAACCAGACACCATCGTGGGTGCGGGCGTAGTCGATGAATTGGCGCAGCGCCTCGATTCGGCCGGGGCGGCCGACAAGGCGGCAGTGCAGGCCGATCGACATCATCTTGGCCTGCCCCTCGACCCCTTCGCGGTACAGCGCGTCAAAGCTGGCGCGTAGGTAGTCAAAAAACTGTTCCCCCGCGTTAAACCCCTGCGGCGTCGCGAACCGCATGTCGTTGCAGTCCAGCGTATAGGGCACAACTAGTTGATCCCGCTCGCCCATTTCCATCCAATACGGCAGATCATCGGCATAGCTGTCGGCAAGGTAGTCAAAGCCTTCCTCTGCGGCGAGCCGGACAGAGTTGATCGAGGCACGGCCCTGATAGAACCCGCGCGGACGCTCGCCGGTGACTTCGGTATGCAGGCGAATGGCGCGCTGGATATGGGCGCGCTCTGTATCCTCGTGCGCGTCTTTGTATTCGATCCATTTCAGCCCATGCGACGCGATTTCCCAGCCCGCACCCTGCATCGCGGCCATCTGATTTGGGCTGCGGGCGAGCGCTGTCGCCACGCCAAACACGGTGACCGGTAGATCCTTCAACAGCCGGTGCAGCCGCCAGAAGCCTGCGCGCACGCCGTATTCATAGATGGTTTCCATGTTCCAGTGCCGCTGACCCGGCCAGGCCACCGCGCCAACAATCTCTGACAGGAATGCTTCTGACGCTGCATCGCCGTGCAAAATGTTGTTTTCGCCGCCTTCTTCGTAGTTCAGGACAATCTGGACAGCGATTTTTGCGCCGTTGGGCCACTTCGGGTCTGGCGTTTGGCCACCATAGCCGATCATGTCGCGGGGATAGCGGGTCATGTTGGGTCTTTCCCTTTGGTTTACCTGTTTATACCGTCAAATCCGAGGCATGCGAGAGGGCAATCAGATGTATGATATGGCAATTTTGTGGGAATGGCTCGCCTTTGCCGTGCGCTGGACTCATGTCATCACTGCAATCGCGTGGATCGGGTCCAGTTTCTATTTCATCGCTCTTGATCTGGGCCTAAACCGCAATATCCCCGGCCCGGCGGACGGCGAGGAATGGCAGGTCCATGGCGGCGGCTTTTATTACATCCAGAAATACCTTGTCGCACCCGATGCAATGCCCGCCCACCTGACGTGGTTCAAATGGGAAAGCTACGCAACCTGGCTGTCCGGTTTTGCGATGCTGATGGTGGTCTATTGGGCGGGTGCGAACCTGTATCTGATTGACCCGGCCAAGGCAGACCTTGCGATCTGGCAGGGTATCCTAATCTCTGCCGCGTCTCTGTTCTTGGGCTGGGTTATCTATGATTTCCTGTGCAAATCCCCCTTGGGCAACCATCCCACCACGCTGATGCTGCTGCTGTTCGTTATGCTGGTCGTGATGAGCTGGGGTTATAACCAAGTCTTCATCGGCCGGGCCGCGCTGCTACATCTGGGGGCCTTCACCGCGACGATCATGACCGCGAACGTGTTCCTGATCATCATGCCAAACCAGCGCATTGTGGTCGGTGATCTAAAGGCCGGGCGCAAACCGGACCCCAAGTATGGCAAGATCGCCAAGCTGCGCAGCACGCATAACAACTATCTGACGTTGCCAGTTATTTTCCTGATGCTGTCGAACCACTACCCGCTTGCATTTGGCACCCAATACGCATGGATCATCGCCACGCTGGTCTTCTTGCTGGGCGTAACGATCCGGCACTATTTCAACTCAATGCACGCGCGAAAGGGACAGCCGACCTGGACCTGGGCCGCTACGGTCATCATTTTCATCGTCATGGCGTGGCTGTCGTCGTTCCCGGGTCACGACACCTACGAGGACGCGGAATCCCGCGCCCTGACCCCGACAGAGAAAAAGTTCGCCCAAGCCGACGGATTTCAAGATGCCGCACAGATCGTGCAGGGGCGCTGTTCCATGTGCCATGCACGAGAGCCGGTTTGGGACGGCATTCGCTGGGCACCCAAGGGCGTTTTTCTGGAAACTGAAAGCGATATCGCGAAGCATGCGGTTCAAATTTATGTGCAGGCGGCGATCAGCCATGCGATGCCGCCTGCAAATGTGACCGATATCAGTGACGCGGACCGGCAGACTTTGGCCCGCTGGTTTCGCGCCGCGTCCTAGTTACTGGCCGCGCTTGCGCATTTCGGCTTCGATGTTGAACTTGACATCACCGATGCTGCCGCCTTTGACAAGATCGTTTAGGATTACCGTCGTCTGTTCGCCCACGTCATCGGTCACGATCCACTGACGCAGCTCGACCGGGTTGGCGGTGAACACAAGCTGGATATTTCCGTATTCCGGGTGCGCTGGGTCCTGCGCGGTGATCGTCGTCTTGGTGCCGTCGGACGTATGGCCCGTGACCATCCGCGCCTGACCCAGATTGACGTCCCGTTCCAGAATGATGTTCAGCGGCGTCTGGTTCAGCGGATACCGGTCCGCAGGCGCGTTCGACTTGGGATCGAACACAGCGACCTGACCACCGCCAGCCATCACCAGAGAATTGTCCGGCGCGTTATATTCGAACCGAATGCGGCCCGGGCGCTTGATATAGATCTGACCCGTGGACAGCGTGCCGTCGCCGTTGATCTGCGTGAAACCGCCCTGCGCCGTTTGCATCTGGTTCAAGTAGGCTGAAAGTTCGTTCAGCGACAATTCCTGCGCCAGTGCGGCACCACCTGCGACAGCCAAAGCGGCAGCAGAGAGGAGGAGGGTGCGTCTATTCATGGTATTCACCTATAGTTGCTTTACCACCGACATAGGTCCGCCAGTGTACGTCTTCCATGCCGATATGGCCGCTGACATGCGATAACGCCAGCCGGTCAGCGACTAGCCGCCCCCATTGGAACCCAAAGGGGGGCACCGCATTAACCCGGCGAAACGATGCAACACCCCATCGCACGAATATGGAGAATTCATCATGCCAGACGTTTTCGTCGCCGGCCTTGACGGCCAGGCCCGTAAAAAAATTGACATCCTGAACGATAACCTGGCCGAGGCGATCGCGCTAACGCTTGCGGTCAAGCAGGCGAACTGGAACCTGAAAGGTGCAGGCTTTATCGGCGTGCATGAACTGCTGGACGATGTTGCCGACCGTCTGCGTGATGGCGCTGACCTGACGGCCAAACGCGCCGTTGTTCTGGGCAGCGTCGCCCGCGGCACGCGGGAAGCCGACGCAGAAACTGCTAAGACGGACGCCTATCCCATCGAATAAGAAGACATCAACGCCCCCATCGAAGAGTTGAAAAAGCGGTTCCTAAGCGTTGGCGAATCGGTCCGCAAAGGTATTGCCGACGCAGGCGACGTCGGTGACGAAGGCAACGCCGACATCCTGACGGAAGTCAGCCGCGCGATCGACAAGGACGCTTGGTTCATCGATGCCAACGCGCCGGTTGGCACATTCAAGAAGTAATCCTTCATTAGATTACAAAAGGGGCACCGCGTGCGTTGCCCCTTTTTTGTGTCTGATGTTAGCGTTTGCGGCAGGACCGCAGCTGCGTATCATACAAGAGCGCGCGGGCCTCGACCTCTCCGGCGATGCGGATCAGCCAGCTTTTGCTCCGCCACGTGCCGCGCATATAGCCGCTCCGCCCATCGTGATAAGCCAGATACTGGTTGCGCACATCATGCAGCGGAACGCCGGTTTCGCGCACGGTCGCGGACATGTACCAGCCCATGAAATCGGCGGCGGCATCGATATCCTCGCGCTTGGCGCGCTTGTTTCCGATAGAGTTTTGGTACTCTTCCCAAGTGCCATCTAGCGCCTGACTGTAACCGACTGCAGACGACTGGCGCCCGACGGGAATTACCCCCAGCGCATATTGATGCGGCGGACGGTTGTTGCCGATGAATTTCGATTCTTGATAGATGATCGCCATCATGGCGGGCATCGGCACACCGTACTTTTTCTCAACATTCTTGAAAGCGCGTCGGTATTCCGGCCGCTCACTCAGGATCGCACAGGCGTTATCCAGGTCGCGCGGGGCCGAATACTCGCGGCTGCCGCAGGACCCCAGCAACGCAAGAAACACCAGTGCGCGAAAGAAACTGCTCATTTGCCTCTCGCTCTTCTTTTATTTTTTTCACCTTATCCCAAACGTGCGCGTTTGTGAACGATTAAGGCCGGGCGCCACGTTCACGATTTCCCCAACGGCGGTCACGTGGAGTTACTGACAGACTGTTTCCGCTTTAAACGCACGTGAAATGTGGACTTTTTGTGGCAGTTGCGTTTACTAGATGGACCGGGGGTAGTTGCATCAATGTTTAAGACGCGCGCGAAATATCATCTGGGCCAAGTGGTCCGGCATCGTAAACACCCCTTCAGGGGCGTTGTATTTGATGTCGATGCGATGTTTTCTAACACCGACGCTTGGTACGAGGCCATTCCAGAGGAATCGCGCCCTGCCAAGGATCAGCCGTATTATCACCTGCTCGCTGAAAACGACCAAAGCTTCTATGTGGCCTATGTTTCCGAACAGAACTTAGTTGCTGATTATTCCGGCGAACCTGTCGAACACCCCGATGTGCCAGAGCTTTTCGGCCCGTTCGAGGATGGCCTTTATCCCCTGCAAGTCCAACTGAACTAACGAAAAAAGCGGTCCTTGGCCCGCTTTTCGCTTAATTCAGTATCCCAGAGCACAACCATCTTTGCGCGGGTCGGATCCACCCTGTAAAACTCCATCGTCCCGCAGCAAGATCGCCTGCGCACCGCCGATGGCTGTTTTCGGCACCACAACCTCGTGGCCCAGATTGGTCAATTCTGCACGCACCGCGTCGGAATAGCCGCGCTCGACCTTCAGATGTCCCAGTTCGGCAAAGCTGCGCGGCGCGTCGATAGCAGCCTGCGGCTCTAGCCCGAAATCAGTGACATTAGTGACGAATCGGGCATGACCTGTGGACTGATAAGCCCCGCCCATAACGCCAAACGGCATCATCGTCTTGCCGTTCTTTTGCAACATTCCCGGAATGATCGTGTGCATCGGCCGCTTGCCCGGCCCGCCCTCGTTCGCGTGGCCTTCTTCTAGGCTGAAACCAGCGCCCCGATTTTGGAACAAAATGCCAAACTTGTCCGACGCAATCCCCGACCCAAAGCCGTGAAAGATGGAATAGATCAGCGAGACCGCCATGCGATCTTTGTCGACCACAGTGATATAGATCGTGTCCTTGTGGATCGCCTCTGCCCCCGGCAACCCGCCGGGCAGGGCCTTGGCTGGGTCGATCAGCGCGGCCAGCTTTTTCGCAGTGTCCATCGACAGCATGTGATCCAGCCGGGTCATGTGTCCGAGGTCTGACAGGAACCGGTTGCGCGTATCATAGGCCAGCTTGGTCGCCTCGGCTTCGATATGCACTCGCTGGGCACCCCAAGGGTCCATGCTTGCAATATCGAACTGAGACAAAATATTCAGGATCAGGATCGCCGTCGCGCCCTGGCCGTTTGGCGGATGCTCGTACAGATCCAATCCGCCGTAGCCGCCCTGTATCGGATCGCCCCATGTGCTTTGCGTCTGCGCAAAGTCATCCAGTGAATGAACTCCGCCCGCAGCATTAAGCGACGCAACCATATCTTCGGCGACTTCGCCTTCGTAGAAACCTGCGCGGCCGTGCATTGCGATCCGGCGCAGCGCTTCTGCCTGCTTGGGTGCGCGAAACATCTGACCCGGCGTCGGCACCTTGCCGTCCAGCATATACAGATCACGGGCACCGCCTTGCAGCACACCCGCGTCATTGCCCCAGTCAAAGGCAACGCGCGGGCTGACCGGAACACCGGCTTCCGCATAATGGATCGCGGGGGCCAGCACGGCCTTCAGTCCCAGTTTGCCCCAGTCTTTGGACAATGTGCAAAAAGCATCAATCGCGCCCGGGATCGTCACAGCAGCGGGATCGCTGACCGGCACCACCTTGTGCCCCTTGGCGCGCAGTTCAGCGGCGGAATAGGCGGCAGGCGCGCGGCCAGATCCGTTCAGCGCATGGATCTTGTTCGACCCCGGCGGCGTTATCAAGACAAAGCAGTCGCCCCCGATACCAGTCATCTGCGGCTCGCAAATGCCCAGCAGCACCGCGCCAGCAACGGCGGCGTCAACGGCGTTGCCGCCAGCCTCCAGTATCTGGATCGCGACTTTGGCCGCCAACGGGTGCGAAGTCGCACACATGCCGTTTTCGGCAAAGGTCGGTGACCGCCCCGGTATCTGAAAATCGCGCACGTCATCTCTCCCGTATTCATTTAATTGGAAGTTCAATGATTTCGGGGGGAATGACAATTGGACTTTTCGGTAGGTGTCCGGCACCGCGCTACGGGGTGGGGGCATTGAAAACGCGGTGCCGATGAAGCTTTGCAGCCACAAAGACACCGTGGCGAATTCCCGAGTCGGGAGCAGGGCGAGTATGTGGTGCTTTTGGGACTTTTTCGGGCGCAAATAAGGCGCTACGCCATGGTGCATGAAACATGTTGATTACGCCGACCTGACCCGCACCGTCGTTTCCCTTACGACGGGCGAAGATGACACTGTCGCCCTGATGGCCACCCTCGCTTGC
>CAWUXN010000093.1:0-4538 GCA_963926415.1 uncultured Loktanella sp. | reverse complement strand
GCTGTTCATCGAATCGACGCTGATGCCGGGGATATATTTCCAAAGCGGCGGCCCCGATCTAGGCGGAAGCCTGCAGTTCCGGTCCAGTCTGGGTGTCGGCTATGCCTTCGATAACGGCGCTACTGTCACCGTGGCCTATGACCACAGATCCAACGCCGACACGGACGTCACAAATCCGGGACTGGAAGTGCTGTCCGTCCGCTACGCGATCCCACTTTAGAAAACGACGATAGCCCGCTCATCCCAGGCTATGCGTGTCTGCGCCCCGACTTCCAGCACAGGACGCCCGATCATGTTTTTCATCGCAATCGTAAGGGGTTCTGGCACGTCCTTCACGCGGACGTCGTAGTAGGTCATATCGCCATAATAGACGACCTCGTCCACCACAGCCGCAGCTTCATGACGGCTGGCCTTTTCGCCGTCGAACAGAATCGCCAGCGTTTCGGGCCGGATGCCGATCGCGGCATCGCCCAGTTTCGCACCCTCTGGTGCCTGCACGGTCGGCACATCGGTGCGGCCAAAGCCTGCGATGTCGAGCGTGATTGCCTCGCCCACCGCCACCACCTGACCGGGCAGAAAGTTCATTTTGCCAATGAACTCTGCCACGCGGCGCGAATTGGGGCGACGATACAGTGTTTCCGGATCGTCCAGCTGCCCGATCTCTCCTGCGAACATCACGGCAATCCGATCGGACATGACCAACGCTTCTTCCTGGTCGTGGGTCACAAGAATAAACGTAATACCCACAGCACGTTGCAGGCGAATCAGCTCTACCTGCATATGTTCGCGCATCTTCTTATCCAGCGCCGACAGCGGCTCGTCCAGCAACAGCACCTTGGGCTTCAGGATCAATGCCCGCGCCAACGCGACCCGCTGCCGCTGGCCGCCGGACAGCGCATGTGCCGCGCGGCTGCCATATCCAGCTAGGCCGACCATGCTAAGGGCATCTTGCATCGCCTTGGCCTTGTCCGCTTTGCTCAGCTTCGATTTACGCAGGCCAAAGGCCACGTTTTCCCCAACACTTAAATGCGGAAAAATCGCATAGGACTGGAACACCATATTGGTCGGCCGCTGGTTCGGCGGCACGTCCTTCATGTCCTTGTCGGAAATCATGACCGTCCCGCCCGACACACCCTCGAACCCCGCAATGACGCGCAGCAAGGTGGTTTTGCCACAGCCCGACGGCCCCAGTAGAGAAAAAAATTCCCCCGCCCGGATCGTCAAGTTGATGCCCCGAAGCGCGTGATAGTCGCCGTAGTATTTATCTACGCCGCGCAGTTTGATCAGGTCGGTCACAGAAAGCCCCCGGTATCGGTGCCACCGGCGCGGCGAACGCCCCGGCGACGGAATATTTCGGCAATGGTCAACAGGACCACGGATAGCGCCACAAGGATCGTCCCCAGCGCCATGATGACAGGCAGCGACTTCGGAAAGCGCAGCAAGCCCCAAATATAGACCGGCATCGTCGGATTGGACCCGGTTAAAAAGAACGCGATGATAAATTCATCAAGGCTGATGGTGAACGCGATCAGCATCGAAGAGATGATCCCCGGCATCACTAGCGGAAGTGTCACAAGGCGAAATGCGCTCCACCGGCTTTCCCCCAGATCAAGCGCTGCCTCTTCCATCGCAGGGTCCAGCGCGCCAAAGGCGCCGTTCAGGATCGCAATGGAAAAAGGCGTGCAGATCAGCACATGCGCCATGATGATCGTCCAATTGCCAAGAGACAGCCCCAGCACTTGTCGCAGGATGACCAGCAGCGCCACCGCGACGATGATCTCTGGCAGGACCAGCGGCAGCATAATGAAACCGGTGATCCCCTTCTTGCCCGGAAAATCCGACATCGCCCCGGCGCGCGCGGCGCATAGGCCCAGAATGGTTGCAAAGATCGCCGTGCAGACCGCAATGATCAGCGAATTTTGTACGGCTGCATGCAAGGCGCTGTTCTGCGTCAGTTCTGAGAACCATTCGGTCGTGAAACCAGACAGCGGAAAGGCGATGATCGTCGCATCATTGAACGCAAAGATCGGCAGCAGGATGATCGGCGCATACAAAAATATAAGGTAGGCAATGGTGTAGATGAGTAACTTCATGTCCGCCCCCGCAGATATTTACGGTTCAAGAAGACAAAGATCAGCGAAATCGCCGTCACGCAGATCATCGCCACAATGGCCAATGCAGCCCCAAGCGGCGCGTTGTTCAACTGCAGGAACTGCGTCTGGATCATGTTCGCGATCAGCTTGCCACCGGCCCCGCCCATCAGTTCTGGCGTGACGTAATCCCCGATTGTCGGGATGAAGACGATCAAGACCGCGCCCACGACGCCGGGCATCGACAGCGGCAAGGTCACGCGCAGAAAGGTGGAAAACTTCGTCTCGCCCAGATCCTGCGAGGCTTCCAGCAGGCTCCGGTCGATCTTTTCCAGCACAACAAATATAGGCAGGATCGCGAAGGGCGCAAACGCATGGGCCAGCGTGATGATGACCGCGTTCACGTTATACAGAATGAACGTCAGCGGCTCGTCGATAATCCCTAACTGCAGCAGGCCAGAGTTAATGACACCGTTGTACCCCAAGATCACCTTCCACAGAAAAACCCGGATCAGATAGCTGGTCCAGAAGGGGATCGTGATCAGAAACAGCCATATACTTTTCTTGCTGGGGTGGACGTGAAAGCTGATGAAATAGGCGACCGGATAGGCCAGCAGCACGGTCACCGCCGTCACAACTCCGGACACCATCAAGGACCGGCGCAGCAGTAGGCTGTAAATCGGGCTGTCCCAAATCTCGCGGTAGTTTGCAGTCGTGAACGTCGTGTCGACGGTCATGAAATCCTGCGTCCAGAAACTGAATAGCACGATCGACCCCAGCGGCACCGCCAGCAACAGCAACGCATAGATAAGCGGCAAGCCCAAGAGCTTGATGCTACGGGTCTGGTCTTGGGTCAGAGTCGCAAATTTAGCCATGGCACCAATCGTTTCGCCGAACGCGCGAAAGATCAATCCCGGATCGCACGCACGCCCTTCTTCTGGTCAATAATACCCGGAGGGACGGCGCAGCCCGGGGGCAGAGCCCTTTACCACAACCCAAAACGAAAAAGGGCGACCCCATAGGGCCGCCCATTTCCAAAATCCGTCGTCCAAATATCAACGCTTAGAGAACTGGAAGCTCTTACGGGCTTTCGCCTTGCCGTACTTCTTACGCTCTACGACTCGGCTGTCGCGGGTCAGGAAGCCAGCAGCTTTCAGGGCTGCGCGCAGGGTCGGATCGTACAGCTGCAGCGCTTTGGACACGCCGTGCTTGACCGCACCAGCTTGGCCGGACAGACCGCCGCCAGCAACAGTCGCCATCACGTCGAACTGGCCAACAACGCCAGCGATCTGAAACGGCTGCTTCAGAATCATCTGCAGGACAGGACGGCTGAAGTAATCGTCGATCGGCTTGCCGTTCACTATGACCTTGCCGGAACCCGGCTTGATCCAGACGCGTGCAACCGCGTCCTTACGCTTGCCGGTCGCATAGGCACGACCGTGGGCGTCGCGGACGGGCTCGCGCGGGGCCGCCATCGGAGTTTCAGAGCCCTGCACACCACCGATATCGGCGGTCACGGCATTGCCCAGCTCTTCAAGAGAGTTGATCTGATCGGCCATTATGCGGTCCTCGTGTTCTTCTTGTTCATGGACGCGACGTCCAGAACTTCTGGCTTCTGGGCTTCCATGCCATGCACAGTGCCTGCGAAGACGCGCAGATGAGTCATCTGTTGACGGCTCAATGGACCGCCGGGCAGCATCCGCTTGACGGCCTGCGTGACGACCCGCTCGGGGTGCTTGCCATCCAGGATCTCGCCTGTAGTGCGAAACTTGATGCCGCCGGGGTGACCGGTGTGCCAGTAGTTCTTTTCGTCACGCTTGTTGCCAGTGATCTGCACTTTTTCAGCGTTGATCACGATAACATTGTCGCCCATGTCCATGTGCGGCGTGAAGGTCGGCTTGTGCTTGCCGCGCAGACGCATAGCGATAATCGATGCAAGACGACCAAGGACGACGCCTTCAGCGTCGACGATGATCCATTTCTTGTCGATATCCGCTGGGGTAGCGGTAAAGGTTTTCATATCTCACCAGAGTAATTTGGGGGCCATCACTGACCCGTCATTCGGATGGCCGGTTTATAGCTGCACTGAACGCACGGTCAAGCGCTACAAAACCAATTTTATCAATCAATAACAGATACTTGCAATTAAGGTATTATAATACCCCATAATTCAGTGCCGCTCAGACCGCTTTCAGACCGCGATTCTGGCTGGCGGCGCGTCCAGAAGCCCCCGCAGCTGAATCATGGCACTTTGAAAATGGGCATGGGTGATCTCTCCGTTCACAGCGATGCGCACCGCATGGACCATGCGGCTGTCACGCTGGACAAAGGCCTCGGCCGATTTCAGCATGACCCCGCAGGTTTTAGCCGCGTCGACAAAAGCGCCGGCCCGCCAGGGCGACGGCAGCGCCAGCCAGACAAAAGGCGCGCCATCCGCCCAGGCGAGAT